>NZ_JBHMIP010000006.1:0-229255 GCF_048060245.1 Micromonospora sp. LOL_014 | reverse complement strand
CCGCCCGGACCAGCACCCGCACGGCGCGTCACGAGGCAAACGTTCCCTGACACGGCACTAGAAGAACCATGGTCGATATACCGGCCTAGTCCTTCTAGATCCAAGGCACGACACACGCCCCACAGCCAGGCGGCTCAGGTCAGCAACTCCACCGGTGGCTGGCCCCGCTCGCCCGGCGGCAGGTGGCCGATGTCGTTGAAGCTCACCAGGGTCGGCGGAGCGTCGCTGCGCCACTGCACGATCGTCAAGCCGCAGTTGAACTGGTTCAGCCCGAGCCACCGCCAGAACGGCGCGTCCAACGTGTGCCTGACGGCCCACCCGATCACGAAGTTGTGCGTCACCACCAGCTCATGCCGGTCGACGTCGCCGACCCACCCCCAGTGGGCCACGGCCGCCCGCAAGTGCATAGCGCCGGGGTCGCGCTCCGGCTTCGGGACCGCGTCAAGGAAGTCGGCGTACCGCTGCGGCACCGCCTGGTTGGCGCGCCCGGGTGCCGGGACCGGCGTCACGTCGGCGGCGAGCCGACACTCGTGCACCGCAACCCCGGGCAGGAGAGCCGCGATCTCCTCGGCGGTCTGCGCGGCCCGCGCTGCCGGACCGTGGTGGACGGCGTCGAATGGCACCGCACGCAACCGCTGACCGAGCCGGCGTGCCTGGCGCCGGCCCAGCTCTGACAGGCCAGGGTCGGGCCCGGTCCCGTCGCTGTTCTGCTCGCCGTGCCGGACCAGATACACCAGCGTTCGCGCCATCCGACCATTATCGTCAAAGGATCGGCCAGCGGGTCAGCGTAGGGCGCGGGCATGCAGCAGTACGCCGATACCGACGCCGAAGGCGACGATGCCGAAGCGCAGTACGGTCGGCGGCAGCTTGCGCACCACCCGCGCGCCGACATAGCCGCCGACGATGGTGGCCGGGGCGACCGTCACCGCCGCGGCCCAGTCGACCGGGCCGAAGATGGCAAACACGGCGGCGGTGGTCACCCCGACCGCCGCCGACAGCAGGTTCTTCAGCGCGACGACGCCGTTGAGCGCCTCGTCGAGCACCAGGGCCAGGCCGGCGACCAGCATCACCCCAAGCGCGGCACCGAAATAGCCGCCGTACGCGGCGCAGAAGAAGGTCATCGCCTGCAGTGACATCTGTTCGCGCCCGGCTGGCAGGTCGCGGGGTTCGCCGACGAGGCGCCGCAGCTGGTTCTGGAAGCCGAGCACCGCCGCCGCGCTGATCACCAGGAACGGCACGATCAGCTCGAAGGCCCGGGGCGGGGTGATCAGCAGCAGGACGCAGCCGAGGACCGCCCCGGCGACGGCGGTCGGGACGAGGCGCCACAGCCCGCGTCGGCGCGGCAGGTCGTCGCGGCTGCCGACGGTGCTGGCCACGTAGCCGGGGCAGACCGCGATCGCGTTGGTGACGTTCGCCGACACCGGCGGCAGGCCGACGGCGATCAACGCCGGGAAGGTGATCAACGAGCCGCCGCCGGCCGCCGCGTTGACGGTGCCGGCCGCCAGCCCGGCCCCGACCAGCAACGCGAACGCGGGAAGATCCATCCTGCGAGGCTAGCGGCGCACCGGCCGCCCGGGTCAGACGGTGGCGATCCCAGCGAGGTCAGGGGGTGGCGATGGCGGCGAGGTGGGCGGTGTCGTTGACGGTACGCACCGCCACGCCGCCGTCCGGCCAGGTGTCGATCACCGAGATGCCGGTCGGGTCGAGGTAGAGCCGGTGCAGCAGCGCGTCCCCGGCACCCAGCGCGTCACGCAGCATGATCTTCAGCGGGGAGACGTGCGAGACCACCACCACGGTCTTTCCCCGGTACGCGGTGAGCAGTTCCCGCACTACCCGGCGGACCCGGCCGGCGACCTGGGCGAACGACTCCCCGCCGGGCGGGGACAGTTCGGTGGAGGCCAGCCAGGCGGTCAACTCGGCCGGCCAGCGTTCCCGTACCTCAGCGAAGGTACGGCCCTCCCATTCGCCGAAGTCGCACTCGATCAGGTCGGCTTCGGCGCGTACCGGCGGGTCGCCGACCTCGGCGGCGATCGACCGTGCCGTGTCGACGCAGCGCGACAGCGGCGAGCAGACGATGACGTCGACCTTGGCCCGGATCACCGCGATCCGGGCGGCGGCGGCGGTGGCCTGCGCCGCGCCCTGCTCGGACAGCGGTACGTCGCCGCGCCCGGAGTAGCGGCTCTGCTTGTTCAGCCCGGTCTCGCCGTGCCGGACCAGGATGAGCCGGGTGGCGGTGGCGGTGGTCGGCGGCTCCCAGGAGGCGGCCGGGGCGTCACCGGCCCCGGCGATGGCGAACATCGACGGCTGGGCCTCGACGACCGATCCGACGGAGGCCGGCGGGGCCGCAGACGCAGCCGACGCGGCAGGTGCCGGCGGAGCCTTGGCGGCCTTGGCCGGTTTGCCGGCGGCCTGGTCCATCGCCTGGTTGGCCAGGGTGTCGGCGCGCTTGTTCTGCTCCCGGGGGATCCAGCTGAACCTGACCAGGTCGAACTCGCGGACCAGTGTGGCGGCCTGCGCGGCGAGTGGCCGCAGCCCCGGATTCTTGATCTGCCACCGGCCGCACATCTGCTCGACGACCAGCTTCGAGTCCATCCGTACGTCGACCGAGGTGGCGCCGATCTCAGCGGCGGCCCGCAGCCCGGCGATCAGCCCCTGGTACTCGGCGACGTTGTTGGTGGCGACGCCGAGCGCCTCGCCCCGTTCGGCGAGCACCGTGCCGGTGTCGGCGTCGAGCACCACCGCCCCGTACCCGGCGGGCCCGGGGTTGCCCCGGGCGCCCCCGTCGGCTTCGACGACGACCTTCAAGGCGGCCGTCACAGGCCCGACTCGGCGGTGCGCACCATGATCCGGCGGCAGTCCTCGCAGCGGAGGACCTCGGCCGGGTCGGCCGCCTTGATCCGGCCCCGTTCGGTGGCGGAGAGTTCGAGTCGGCAGCCGCCGCAGCGGCCGGCGCGCATCAGCGCGGCGGCCAGCCCACCCGAGTTTTCCCGGATCTTGTCGTAGAGGGCGACCAGGTCGGCTGGGAGGTCGCCGGCCAGCGGGGCGCGGGCGGAGGTCTTGAACTGTTCCTCGCTGGCGATCTCGGCGAGGTTGCGTTCCCGGGTCTGCTCGACCTCAGCACGCCGTTGCCGGGTGCTGTCGATGCGTCCGGTGACCTGGTCGAGTGCGGCTTGGGCGGTTTCCCGCTGTTCCATCAGCTCCAGTTCGGCGTCCTCCAGCTCGGTCTGCCGGCGGGTCAGTGACGCGAGTTCGTGCTGCAGCGCCTCCAACTCCCGGGCCGGGCCGGAGCCGGCGGTGAGCCGGGCCTGGTCCTTGTCCTTGCGGGCGCGGACCTGGTCGACGTCGCGTTCCAGTCGGGCGATGTCGCGGTCCAGGTCGTCGACGGCGACCTGGGCGCGGACCCGCTCGTCCTCCAACGCCGACAGTTCCCGCGCCAGGGCGTCCAGCTCAGCGTGCTCGGGCAGGGTCCGTCGCCGGTGGGCGAGTTGGGCGAGCGCGGTGTCGATCGCCTGCAGGTCGAGCAGGCGGCGCTGGGCTTGCGGGTCTGCCTTCACGGATGGGGCTCCTCATGGGTGGATGCGGCGGGCGCGGAACGGGCGGGTGCCGTAGGCGTAGGGCGGGCGGGCGCCGTAGGCGTAGGGCCGGCGGGTGCCGTAGGCGTAGGGCGGGCGGGCGCCGTAGGCGTAGAGCCAGTGGGTGCCACGCGGGAGCGGCCGGCGGACGCTGTGTGCAGCGTCCACGGGTCGGTGTCGAGGTCGGAGACGGTGGCGTCGACCCCGAGTTCGCCGGTGAGGTACGCGGCGAGGTCGTCCAGCCAGGGGCGTTCGGTGGCCCAGTGGGCGGCGTCGAGCAGCGTCGGGCCGCCGCTGGCGATCTGTTCGCTGACCGGGTGGTGGCGCAGGTCGGCGGTCAGAAAGGCGTCGACTCCGGCGGCGGTCGCGGCGGCCAGGTAGGCGTCGCCGGCACCGCCGCAGACCGCCACCGTGGTGACGAGGCGTCCCGGGTCGCCGGCGGCCCGCACCCCCCAGGCGGTGGCCGGCAGCACCTCCGCGGCGTGCCGGGTGAGTGCGGCGAGGGTGAGCGGCTGGCGCAGCGTGCCGATCCGGCCGGCGCCCTGGCCGGCGACGGCGGCGGCAGGGCTGCCGGGTGCCGCCGGCGCCAGGGGCCGCAGGTTGGTCAGGCCGAGCCGGTCGGCGAGTGCGTCGGAGACCCCGGGGCGGGCCACGTCGACGTTGGTGTGTGCGACGTACAGCGCGACGCCGGCCCGGATCAGGTCGTGGACGATCCGCCCCTTGTACGTGGTGGGGGCGACCGAGGAGACGCCGCGCAGCAGCAGCGGATGGTGAGCGATGATCATGTCGGCTCCGGCGTCGACCGCCTCGGCGACGGTTTCCGGTACGCAGTCGACGACGCACCACACGTGCCGTACCGGGGCATCCGGTTCGCCGAGGACCAGGCCGACGCGGTCCCACTGCTCAGCCCAGGCCGTCGGGTAGCGCCGCTCGACGGCGGCGGTCACGTCGGCGACCCGTACCGGTGATGCTGCAGTTGTGTCCACGGCGGCCCAGCTTACCCATCCACCCGCCGCGCTCCGGACGTTCAGGCGCGGCGGCGTCCGTTCGGCTGTGGGGCGTCGCGCCCCGTCGGTCCGGCGGCGTCCCGGTCAGCCGTCAGTGGTGCCGGCGGACAACTGTTCGTCGAGCGCATCGAGGGTGAGGTGCCAGGGGATCCGGTCGATGATCTGGTCCCCCTCACCGGGCGGCCGCAACGGCAGCACGTCGTCACCGAGCAGCACCCGCACCCCCCAGCCACGCAGCCGTGCGACGCTCGCCTGGAACGCCGGATGCCGGGCGAGCGCGGTGTTGGTGAAGGGCAGTGTGACGATCGGCAGGCCTTTGCCCTGTGCTTCGACGACCAGTCCGAGGGCGAGGGTGTCGGTGATCCCGGCGGCCCACTTGTTGATCGTGTTGGCGGTGGCCGGTGCAACGATCATCGCGTCGGCGGGGGGTAGTACGTCCGGGTCGCCGGGGTTCTTGTAGTCGACCCGGACCGGGTGACCGGTCTGTGCGGCCAGCGCCGGCAGGTCGACGAACTTGCGTCCGTCCGGGGTCACCACCACGCAGACCGACCAGCCGCGTTGTCGGGCGAGCGTGACCAGCCTCCCGACGTGGCGGGAGGCTGGGCTGCCGCAAGCGATCACGTAAAGAATCCGGGCACCGGCCGGGGTCACACCCTCACCTCTCCATCGATGGGTACGTGGCTGTTGCGAGGTGACGGGTCACACGCCGACCCCCATCTGTTCGGCGAGTTCGGCGACTGGCGCCGACGGCGTACCCCGGGTACGGCGCAGCACGTCGGACATGACGGCATGGGCCACCGGTCGGCAACGGATCTCCGCCGGGGCGAGCCGGTCGCCCTCCAGCAGCATCTCGGTGGCCTTCTCCAGCTCGCCGAACTGGGCGTAGCCGCGGGCGATGTCGAGCAGGTGGTGCGCCCGCCGTTCGGGCAGCAGGGCGCTGAAGCCCGGATCCTCCATGACCACCCGGTGGGTCTCGACCGCCGCCCGTCCCTCGCCGAGCTCCACGGCGGCCGCAGCCCGGTGCAGTTGCACGTTGGTCGGGCCGAAGCAGGTCCAGTAGTGGTTGCGGTTCTCGCCGAGCGCCCGGGCCGCATCGTCGGCACCGTTGACCAGTTCCCGGACAGTTGCGCTGTCGCCGAGCCGGGCAGCGGCCATCGCACCCTGCAGCAGCAGCAGGCCGTAGACGGACAGCTGCTCCGGGGTGCTGCTGCGGCTGTCCGCCGGGGCGAGTCGGTTGGCGATGTTCACGTTTACCTCGAGGGCTGCACGGGACCGGCCGAGGGCCAGGAGCGCGTTGCCGACCCGGCAGGTCGCCACCCCGGTCAGCAGCCGGTCGCCGGCCCGGTGCGACACCGCGATCGAACGGTCGGCGGCCAGCCAGGCGAGATCGTGCTCACCGAGCTTGCGCAGCGTGGACGAGGCAATCTGGTAGAGCTGGCCGAGCAGACTCGCCGCCTGCTGCGCATCGTCGTCACCGGTGTAGTGGGCGTCGGCGGCCTGCGCGTCACGCAGCAGCCGGGGCAGGGCCCGGGCCAGCACCCCGTACTTGGCGTGCTGGAAGGTCAGCCAGGCGTGGTTGGTCGCCTTGTGCATCTCGGCGAGCGGCGGCAGGCTGTTCGTGGGTCGGAAGAACGTACTGATCGAGTCGTAGCGTTCCAGTGCGGCTCGAATCTCCTCCACCTCCACCTGGTCTATGCAGGTGACGCTCTCCGGCCGCCGCTCCGGGTCCTTGCCGAGCAGCAGTTGCGCGTCGAGCTGTAGCACGTCGGCGATCTCGTGGATTACCGAGAACTTGTCCAGTCGGCGCACCCCCCGTTCGACCTTGTCCACCCAACTCTTGGATTTGCCGAGCCGGTCGGCGAACACCTGTTGGGACATTTTGCGTCGGCCACGCCAGTAGGCGACCCGTCGACCGATGGGTAACTCTTCCACGCTCATGTTCCCCCTCGCGGTGCCGGGCACCTAGGAGCCGGCAAACGTGCTGGTCGATGCGGCATCCCCCCGGACACCGGGACCACTGACCGTGCTCATCGCACAGGCAGTGCGTTAGGTCCATCACAGATGGTCGTAGTTTTCGATGCAACTTGCAAAGGGTTGGCAGTCGAAAGTTCCGGCGTGTCGCCGGGGGCGTACCCGCCCCGGCCACGCCGGATCCGGCTGCCCTGATCCGACCGGCCGGACCCGGCAGTGGTCCGGCCGGCACCCAGATGTCTTGGAGGAATCTCGATCATGCGGTGGACGGTCCAACCGCCTTTCGTCCGCCTGCGGCTACGCCGCGGCGCGCTGCGCTACGCCAGGCACGGCTGGCCGGTGACGCCAGGGGCGTACCTGCACCAGGGGCGCTTCCGGTGCGACCGCCCCGGCTGCCCCACCACAGGCTGTCATCCAGCGTTGCAGCACTGGGAACGGGACGCCAGCGACCAGCGCCACCAGGTCGGCTCGTGGTGGCGCCAGCAGCCGCATACCGTCCTGCTGACCACCGGACAGGCGTTCGACGTACTCGACGTGCCGGCCCGGCTCGGCCTGCGGACGCTGTGCACGCTGCGGCTGCGCGGCGGTGCCGCGGCGCCCGGCCGGGGCCAGCTGCGCGGGCCGGTCGCGGTCACCCCGACCGGGCGGTGGATGTTCCTGGTACGCCCGGGTGACGCGCTGCGCCCGGAGCTGGCCGATTCCCTGGACGTCATCCAGCACGGGCCGGGCTCCTGGATCCCCGCCCCACCGACGGTACTGCCACAGGGGCCGGTCCGCTGGGCGGTCGATCCGGACGAGGTCGGCTGGCGGCTACCTGACTCGTACGCCGTGCAGCGGATCATCGTCGACGCCCGGGAAGCCGCCGCCGCGCCACCACGGCTGCCGCAGCCCCGCAGCGCGCCGGTCGGGCCGCTGCCGGGCACCGTACCGCTCGCTCCGGCGGCCGCGGTGTTCGTCCCCCGGCAGACGTCCACCCTGCGCCGGGCGTTGTGACCTTCCCAGCAGTCACCTGCGGGCGACTCCACCGGCCCGGGTGCTCACCCGGGTAGGCGGATCTTCCCGGCTGCCGCCGGCCCGGGACCTGACGGTCCCGGGCCGGCGGCCGTCCTGTTTGCCGGTTGAGGCGCAAGCTGCAGGACCGGGCTGCGTGAGCGGCGGGCGATTGGGTAATGCCCCGATGGCCGTTCGGTACGCATCGGTTCGGTACGGATCCGGGTTACCGGACCTCGCCACCACGGCACGGCCGTCGGGACGTTCGGAGGGAAGGCACGCCATGCTCAGCAGGGAGGATCAACGCCGGTTCGACCAGATCGCCCGCCATCTGCGGACGACCGATCCGGACTTCGTCGCCCGCCTGGGCGATCAGGCCGCCAACCGGCGGAATCGGGCGGCGATCATCGCCTGTGTGCTGCTCTGGGCGGTGGTGCCGCTGCTCGCCCTGTTCGGCGGCTGGATCGCCGCGTCGATCTGCACGGTGGCGCTCACCGCCGCCGGGCTCCTCGCGCTGCGGGCCCGCCGCTGGTAGCCGCGTCCGCCGTCGGCCGCCCGGCGGGAACAGTCGCCGGCCGGCCGCACCGGCAGCCCGGGTCAGTCGTCGGCCGGCGCGGGTTCGGCGAACCGCCGGTAGGCCCGGCCCAGCACCGTCACCAGGGCCGGTCCGCCGATCGCCGGTGACGGCGCGCCAAGCTGGCGCAGCAGCAGGTCGGCGCGGGCCGGCAGGACCGGCTCACGGTCCGGCAGCGGCACCGGTGCACGCCAGAATCCGGCGTCCGACGTGGCGACGGGTTCGGACAGGCCAGCCAGCGCGGGGCCGGCACCGACCGGGGACCTCACCGGCAGCGCACTGGAGTCGGTGGACGGCGGGGCAGCGTCGGCGGACGACGCACCGCCGTCGCCACGGGCAGACGGCCCGTCGCCGCCACGGGCGAGCCGCAACTGACGCAGTAGGGTGGCCCGGTCCCGCCCCCGCCAATGCAAGATCTGGAACGGGTCGGTGTCGAACTCCTCGGCGAGCAGATAGCAGGTAGCGGCCAGATGCTTGCACGGCACCGCCGTGTCGGGACAGCTGCAGCTCATCGCCAGCTCGTCGACCCCGGCCGGGAACAGGGGTGCCCCGGCGGCGACGAACACCTGCTCCAGCTCCGGCGGCAGGTCACCGGCGAGCAGCCGGGCGCTGTACAGCGCCTGACCGGCCAGGGTGCCTTCGATCCGCCGCCACACCGCGTCGCCGTAGCGCCGCAGCCCGATCCGTGCCTGGTACGGCCGGGGCCGGGAACCCTGTACCTGGGCGGTCACCACGCCAGGTGCCACAGTCAGGGCGAGCACCTGCCCGGCTCGGGCGTAGGAGCGGCCCCGGGTCAGCCGGGTGCCGAGCGCGAACGACTCCAGCACGTCGACGAAGCGGCGCGACCACCAGGACTGACCGATCGCGCCCCGGGTGCTGCGGGCCCGCAGCCCGCCGTCGACCCGCCGGGGCCGGCCGAAATCGGCGAACGAGCTCATTCGACCACCGCCCCTGCCTCCAATGTAAACAGATCCCGCAGCTGCGCGGTCGACAGCTCGGTCAGCCACTGCTCACCGCTGCCGACCACGGTCGCGGCGAGGCCACGCTTGTCCGCCACCATCGCCGCGATCTTCTCCTCCACGGTGCCGGCGCAAACGAACTTGCGGACCTGCACCGCCCGCCGCTGGCCGATCCGGAACGCCCGGTCGGTGGCCTGGTCCTCCACCGCCGGGTTCCACCACCGGTCCACATGCACGACATGGTTGGCGGCGGTCAGGGTCAGCCCGGTGCCGCCGGCCTTCAACGACAGAACGAACAGCGGCGGACCGGCCCGCCCGTCGCCGTCGGCGTCGCCGCCGGCCTGGAACCGGGCCACCAGGTCGTCGCGGTCCGCCTTGCCCAGGCCGCCGTGCAGGAACAGCACCTCCCGACCGGTGTACGACGACAGGTACCCGCGCAGCATCGCGCCGAACTCGGCGTACTGGGTGAACAGCAGCGCCTTCTCCCCCGCCGCCAACACTTCGTCGAGGATCCCGGTGAGCCGGGCCAGTTTGCCGGAGCGTCCGGCCAGGTGCGAGCCATCGCGCAGGAACTGCGCCGGGTGGTTGCAGATCTGCTTGAGCTTGGTCATGGTGGCCAGCACCAGGCCGCGACGCTCGACGCCGTCGCTGGACTCGATCCGCCCCATCATGTCGTCAACCACGGCCTGGTAGAGCGACGCCTGCTCGGCGGTGAGGTTGCACACCACCTCCATCTCCAACTTGGCCGGCAGGTCGGAGATGATCGAGGTGTCGGTCTTGAGCCGGCGCAGCACGAACGGGCTGGTGATCCGGCGCAGCCGCTGGGCGGCCTCGGCGTCGCCGTGGCGTTCCACCGGTTCGGCGTAGCGGCGGCGGAAACTGGCCGCGCCGCCGAGCAGGCCCGGATTCGCGAACTCCATGATCGACCACAGGTCGGCGAGGCGGTTCTCCACCGGCGTACCGGTGATCGCGACCCGGTGCCGGGCGGGCAGTGACCGGATCGCGACGGCCTGCCGGGTCGCCGCGTTCTTGATCGCCTGCGCCTCGTCGACCATGATCCGGTGCCAGCCGACGCCGGCCAGGTCGGCGGCGTCCCGGGCGGCCACCGCGTAGGTGGTGACCACCAGCCGGGCGTCGGTCACCGCCGCGACGAATTCCGGGCCGCGGGGTCGGTCGGCGCCGTGGTGCACGTGCACCGTCAGGTCCGGCACGAACCGGGCAGCCTCCCGCTGCCAGTTGCCGACCAGCGACATCGGACAGATCAGCAGCGTCGGTCCGGCGTCGGGTTCGTCGGCGGCGAGCAAGGCGAGCAGCTGTACGGTCTTGCCGAGTCCCATGTCGTCGGCGAGTACCCCGCCGAGTCCCAACGAGTCCAGGAACCGCAGCCAGGCCAGACCCCGCTGCTGGTACGGGCGCAGCCGGCCCCGGAAACCGGCCGGCTCGGTCACCGGGGTGAGCCGGCGCTCCACCTCTCCGCTGAGCAGGTCACCGAGCGCCCCGTCGGCGTCGATACCGAGCACCGGCAGCGGCAGCGCGACACCGTCGCCGTCGCCGTCGAGAGCGACCCGCAGCAGATCGGTGACGGCCAGCTCACCCCCGGAGCGCAGCAGTTTCAGTCCGGCGGCGAGCCGGGTCGGGTCGACCTCGACCCATTCGCCGCGTAGCCGTACCAGCGGGCTCTTGGCCCGGGCCAGGTCCCGCAGCTCCTGTTCGGTCAGCGGCTGGTCGCCGAGGGCGACCTCCCAGCGGTAGTCGACCAGGGCGGACGTGCCGAAGTCGCGGTCGACGGCGACGGTACCCGGGGCGGTACGGCTGCTCGCCCGCAGCCGGGCACCGAGTCGGGCGGTGGGCCGCCGCCACCACGACGGCAGCAGGACGCCGAACCCGGCGGCGTGCAGGGCCGGCGCGCCGTCGCGCAGGAACCGGTGGGCGGCGGCGACGTCCAGGTCCATCCCGTCGGGGGCGGCGGTGCGCAGCGCGTCGTCGATCGCCGGCCACAGGCGGCTGGCCCGGCCGAGCTCGGCCAGCAACGTCTCCTGCGGGTCGGCGGTGTGCCGGGTGAGCGGCTGAAGCTGCCGGCCGCCGCGCCAGATCGCAGCGGCGTCGACCAGCAGGCTCGGCTCGGCGGTGGCCTGCAACGCGAACTCCAGCCGCCAGCCGACGGTGGCGGCACCGTCAGTGGCGTCACCGTCGGTGCCGGAATCGTCGATGGCGGGATCGGGGTCGCGTTCGGGTTCGCGCAGCCGGAACAGGGCCCGCACCGGGCCGCCGGCCGCGTCCCGCTGCCAGTGCTCCAGCTCGGCGACGAGCGCGTCGAGTGCCGCGACCGGGGCGGTGAAGTCCCGCCGGGGCCCGGTCAACGCGGCCAGCCAGGCGTCGCGGGCGGCCAACGGCCCGGACCGGGCACGGTCCTCGGCCAGCCGTACACCGTGCAGCGCGGCGCGGGCGGCGGCGTCGGTCAGCGCGTCCAGTGCCTCGGCGACACGCCGGTGTCCGGTGCCGGACGCCCCGGCGGCCAGCGCCGCCGCCGGGGTGGCCAACGCCAGCGACCGGGCCCACCGTTGGTCGACACCGGTCAGCAGCGGCAGCCAGCAGGCGGTGGCCGACCCGGGTGCCGCGCCGGGCCGGGCAGCGGGTAGCACCCGGCCCCGGGCGACCAGTTCGGCGGCGAACCCGGCGAACAGCGCCAGGTGGCGCACCCCGGCGCCGATCACGAGCCCGCCCGGCAGATCGTCGCCCGGCAGACCGTCGCCCGGCAGACCGTCGCCAGGCGCGATGTCGGCTGCCGGATCGACCTCGTGCAGAGTGCAGAGCACCGGCAACGCCTCGTCGGCGTCGAACTCCAGGGTGGACACCAGCCAGTCGGCGCGGCCGCCGTCGCGGGCCAGCCCGGTGGTCGGCGCGTCGGACTGGGTACGGACCAGCTCCGGTGACTCGACCGGAGCACCGGTGATGGTCGGCAGCCGGACCGCCGTACTGCCGGTGACCGCCTTCACCGCCACCGGCCCGAGCAGTGGGCTCAGCGCGGCGACCAGGGTCTCGTGGCCGGCGGCGAACGGGTGCGGCCGGCGGCGCGGCGGCCGCCCCGGCCGCCGGGGCGGCGCCGACGGCAATGTCGAGTCCTCGGCCCAGACGGCGAGCCGACCGGCGGGGCCGAGTAGCCCCTGCACCACCAGCACACTCACTCCTTCGCCGTCGCACCTGCGCCGATGGTACGGGTGGTCCGGCTGGCACGGCCGACGCCACCGCCGGGGGCGGTCAGCCGTGCCAGGAGCGCCACAAGGCGGCGTATGCGCCGTCGGCGGCGATCAACTCGTCGTGGCTGCCCTGCTCGGTAATTCGACCCTGGTCCAGCACCGCCACCCGGTCGGCGTCGTGGGCCGAGTTCAACCGGTGTGCGATGGCGATGACGGTCCGCCCGGCCAGTACCGCCGCCAACGCCTGCTCGGTCCGGCGAGCGGTGGTCGGGTCCAGTGCCGCGGTCGCCTCGTCCAGGATAAGGATGTCCGGATCGGCGAGCACCAGCCGGGCGAGCGCCACCTGCTGGGCGTGCGCGGCCGGCAGGTCGAGCGCGCCGTCGCCGAGCAACGTGTCCAGGCCGGCGGACAGGTCGGCGTACCAGTCGGCACCGACGGTGACCAACGCGGACCGCAACGCCTGGTCGGACGCTTCGGGGGCGGCGAACCGCAGGTTCTCACGCAGCGTACCGATGAAAACGTGGTGTTCCTGGGTAACCAGGGCGATCCGGCGGCGCCGCTGCGCCGGGTCGAGTTCGGTGACCGGGCAGCCGCCGAGGAGCACCGCGCCGTCGCGGGGCGCCTCGATGCCGGCGATCAGCCGGGCCAGGGTGGACTTGCCCGCCCCGGACGGGCCGACGATCGCCAGCCGTTGCCCGGCGGCCACCGTCAGGTCGATGCCGCGCAGCACGTCGACGCCGCCGCCGTAGCCGAAGGTCAGACCGGTCACCCGCACCTCACGGCCGGTCGGCGTGGCGTTCCGGCCGCGCGGCTCCGGCGGCACCTGCCCGACGCCGAGCACCCGGGCGTACGACGCCAGCCCACGCTGGGCCTGTTCGATCCACTGCAGGATGGTGTCCAACGGCTCGACGGCCTGCTGCAGGTAGAGCGCGGCGGCGACCACCGCGCCGAGGGTGACGGTCTCCCGGTGCAGCAGCAGCCCGCCGACCAGCAACGCGGCACCGATCGGCAACGCGACACTGGCCTCGGCCACCGGAAAGTACACCGAACGCAGTGCGAGGGTGGCCCGCCGGGCGGCCCACAGGTCGGCGATCCGGGTCCGGCCGGCGCGGATCCGTTCGTCGCCCAGCCGCAGCGCCTCCACCGTACGGGCACCGTCGGCGGTGGTGGTCAACGTGTCGGTCAACGCGGCCATCGCCGCGCCCTCGGTCAGGTAGGCCGGGCGCGCCCGACGCAGGTACCACCGGGTCACCGCCACGATCGACGGCAGGCCGATCAGGCCGGCCAGCCCCAGCAGCGGATGCAGCCAGAACACCGCGCCGAGCAGCAGGACCAGCTGCGCGGTGGCGATCACCACCACCGGCACCACATCGCGGACCATGGTGCCGACCGTGGCGACGTCACTGGAGCTGCGGGTGGCGAGGTCGCCGGTGCCGGCTCGTTCGACCACCGACACCGGTAGTCCGAGGACGCGGTGCACGAAGTCCTCGCGGAGCCGGGCAACCGCCCGTTCGCCGAAGCGCAGCCCGACGTACCGGGCGAAGCGGGTGAGCAGCCCTTCCAGCAGGACGAACCCGATCAGCGCCGCTGCCAGCCGATTGACCGCCGCCACCGACGCACCGACGGTGACCACGTCGACGATCCGGCCGAGCAGCCACGGCCCGGCCAGGCCGGCCAGGGCCGCGCCGACGTGCAGCACCAGGATGCCGGCGACCACCCAGCGTTGCTGACCGAGTAGTTCACCGGTCGCCCGCCGGACGGTACGCGGATCGGCCACCGGCAACCGACCGGAGGCGGTCACGGTTGCCCCGCCCCGGGCGTCGGCCCCGCGGCCGGCCCCGCAGTCGGCCCCGCAGTCGGCCCCAGGGTCGGTCCGGCCGCGTCGGTCAGTTCGCCGCCCCGGGCGACCAGCGCTCGGTAGTCCGGGTCGCCGACCAGCAGCTCCGGGTGGCCGCCGATCCCGACAACCCGACCGCCGCGCAGGTACGCCACCGTGTCGGTGACCGCGAGCAGCAGCGGGGACGTGGTTACCAGCACCGTGGTCCGGTCTGCCCGCGCGACCCGCAGCCGGTCGGCGACCCGTGCCTCGGTATGCGCGTCGACCGCCGAGGTCGGCTCGATCAGGATCAGCACCTCCGGCTCCACCAGCAGCGCCCGGGCCAGCCGGACCCGCTGGCGCTGGCCACCGGAGAGGGTACGGGCGCGACTGCCGATCGGGGTAGCCAGGCCGTCCGGCAGCGACGTCAGCACGTCGTCGGCGGACGCGACCCGGACCGCCGCCCGCACCCGTCGGTCACCGGCCGCGTCCGGCTCGTCCGCCCGCCCACCCTGCAGGATCTGCCGCAGCGTGCCGGCGAACAGGTACGCGTCGTGGTCAGCGACCAGGATCCGGGCCCGCACCTCGTCGAGCGCGACCGCGCCCAGCGGCACCGCGCCCCAGGTCACCCCGGACCGGCGGAACCGGCCCAGCCGGTCGGCCAGGGCCTGCCCGTCGCCCGGGTCGTCGGCCGCCACCCCGATCATCCGTCCCGCCGGCACGGTCAACCCACTGTCGGGGTCGTGCAGGTCTGCCGGCTGCCGTGGAGCGGCGGTGCGCCGCACCGCCAGTTCCGTCACCGGGTCAGGGGTGAGCCGCAGCAGGGCCACGATCCGGCGGGCCGCGACCCGGCCCCGGATGAACTGGTAGCTGCCCTCCTGCAGGAACCAGACCGGGACGGTCAGCGCGGCCACGTACCCGTAGACGGCGACCAGCTCCCCGATGGTGATCTCGTCGGCGACCGCCATCCGGGCGGAGATCCACACCACGGCGGCGAGGAACAGGCCGGGGACGGTGACGGTGAGTGCCTCGATCCAGCTGTTCACCGCTGCGACCCGGTAGCCGTGCCCACGCAGCCGCTGAGAGTGCTCGACGTAGCGGTCGGCGAACAGGGACCGACCGCCGACCCCGGCCAGCACCCGCAGCCCGGCGACGATGTCACCGGCGCGGGCGGTGAGCTGGCCCTGTTCCCGCCGATAGGTCTGCTCGGCCCGGTCCAACCGGCGCAGCAGCGGGCCGAGCAGCGCCGCGACCACCGGCACGCCGATCAGGATGACCGCAGCAAGCACCGGCGAGACCGTCCAGAGCAGGACCGCGACCACCAGGTACGCCAGCACCGCGCCGACGCCCGGCCCGGTCAGGGTGAGCACGTGCGAGGTGTGGGTGATGTCGGTGCCGCCGACGGTGGCCACCTCGCCGGTGGCGAGCCGGCTCGGTAGGACCGCGCCGATGCGCGCCAGCTGCCGCGACAGCACCCCGGCGGACCGGGCGGTGGCGTCCTCGCGGATGTAGGTCATCGTGCGGTGCCGCAGCACACCGACCACGGAGATCAGCACCCCGGCGACCAGGACGGCGCCGACCCACCACGCCAGTACGGCCCACCGGCCGGGACGCAGTCCGTCGTCGATCGCCCGGGCCACCAGGTACGGCCGACCGGCCAGGCCGACCATCCACACCGTACTGAGCAACGCGCCGCGCAGTACCCGCCACGGTTGGCGACACACCAGCCACCACAGGTAGCGCACCGGCCCCCGGATATCGGGACTGCCCGGATCGGGGTGCGGGATCAGCGGCGGCACCGGCCCAGGCTAAAACGTCCCAACTCACACCGCCGACACATTTTCCCCCGTCGGCCGGCTGTGTCGTCGGTCACCGGGCACCGCCGAGCTGGGCCGCACCGCGACCGGGCAGCTGGCACCGGTCGGGCAGAATCGGCGGCAGTCCGATGATTCGATCATCGGGGTGGGTCGACCCTGGGATGGTCCTGGCTGGTGTGGCCGGTCGGGGCTGCCGTGCTGACGGCCGCCGGATATGTCACGGCGACGCTGCCCCGACGTCGGGCGCACCAGCACGCCCGGCGCGCCGACGAGCTGTGGCGTTCCGCAGCCGGACCGCAGGACCGGGCATGGGACGCGCCGTCGGCACCGAGGTGGTGACGGCACGTCGCCGACGGCGCGACCCTGGCCGACGCGCCGCGACCGGATGCGTCGGCCGCCGCTGCCACGCTCGGCCAGCAGATCATCGACCTGGACCGCCGGTACGTGCGGGCGAACGAGGTACGCCGGCGGCGAACAGGACACGGTCGGCGGCACCGGGGAGCGAGGTGACTTCGTCCGGCGGTACCGTCGACTCACCATGGACTACACCGACCTGCTTGCCGACATCGTCGCCGCCGACCGGGCCGACCGGCTCACCGCCCGGCTGGAGCAGTTGATCGGACGCGGCCGCGAGCTGGCTGGCTCCCCCGCCGTACCGGGGGGCTGAGCGGATGCGCGGCGCGCGGCCGGCGGCCGGCGGTGGCCGGTGGGTGGAGATCTCCCCGGAGCGTCTGCGGGGCTGGCTGGACGGCTTCTACGGCCGGCACGACGGCGCCACCGAGGACGGGCTGACCCTGACCGGGGCCAGCAACGGCGACACGGCGACCCTGCATCCGCCGCCCGGAGTCGACGGGATCAACGACGTCGACGGTCTGCTCGCCGCACTGATCCGGCCGCCGCGCATCGGCCTGCTGCTGGCCCGCAAGGGCGCGGTGGCGGTCGGTGTCGTCGACGGCACCAATGTTGCGGTGTCCAAGGTGGAGCGCCACTACGTGCAGGGACGCACCGCCGCCGGCGGGCAGTCACAGCAGCGGTACGCCCGGCGGCGCGACAACCAGGCGACGGCGGCGGCCGGCCGGGCCGCCGACATCGTGGCCCGGGTGCTGCTGCCATTCTGTCCCGCCGACGCTGAGGAGCCGATCCGCGCGCTGGTCTGCGGCGGCGACCGGTTGATGGTCGACGCGGTCCTCGCCGACCGGCGGCTGGCACCGTTGCTGCCGGTGCGCCACCCGCACCTGCTGGACTGCCCCGAGCCACGGCTCGCCGTGCTGCAGGACGCCGCAGTCGCCGCCCGTCGCGTCCGCATCCACCTGGTGCCGTAGGCCGGACGCCGTCGGCTCAGGAACGAACGAACGTCGCGGTGCCGGTGTTGCTCGGCGAACCCGCGTCCACCCAGTGCATGTCCGCCCGGTCCGACTCCTGCAGGATCAGGGTCCACTGCGCCGCGCCGACGCACAGGGACCGCGAGTTGACCGTCGTACGCTGACGCAGGTGGATCTCCCGGTCTCGAACTGCTCCCGGCCCAGCGGCACCTCCGTCTCCAGCATCGGGACGTGGACCGACGTCGCCGCCGCCCGCTCGTCAGCCACAGTGGCCGTCGCGCCGAACGTACCTCGCCGACCGCCACGTCGGGCGGCGACCTGGGACATCTACCAGGGCCTACATCCATTGGCCGCCACCGCCGCCGTCGTGCTGGCCTGGTTCTACACCGCACCGCCCGGCCGGTTCAACTACCGAGGCTTGGGTGCGGTGACCGTCGCGGCGATCCTCAACGGGCTGTGGCCGATGGTCGCAGTGCTGCTGCAGACCGTTCGGATGATGGTGATGAACCTCGGCGACCGCGGCGATGCTCGGCGTCCTGCTCGGCGCGGTGCTCGCCGGATACCTGGGCCTGTTCGCCCACCGGATGTGGCTGGCCGGACGGACCTGCCCGACCAGCGCACCGGTCGACCACCGCTGATCACAACGACTGGGGCACCAACTGGTCCGGCACCGCCGTCGGTGCCGGACCGGTGTCGTCGGCCGCTGACCGGTCGGCGTCGGCGACCGCCGGCCCGGTGGGTGGCTCGGCGGCCAGCAGTTCGTTGAGCACCTGGATGGCACCGGTGATCCGCAGCAGGGTCTGCTGGATGTCGGCCCGCCTGGCCTCCACCTCGGCGAGCATCTGCTGGCCGGCGCGCAACTCGGCCTCCAGCTCGGCAACCCGCTGTTCCAGTTGTTCCCGCATAGGTTCGTCCGTCCCGTCGAAGGTCGCTTGTCACTCGTTGGAGATTTCGAACTGCCAGAAGGTCCTCGTGTGCGAAGCAGGAGGCTGCCCCGGAATCCAGGTCAGGGCGTGGAAGTATGGGCCGCCGTCATACTTTCTGCCACTGTCCCAGATGTAGCTGTCGTAGAAGGTGTTCCGTAGCTTGCAGACCAGCTCGTTGTCGGCCAGCTTCTTCAGGATCTTCAGCTCACGCTCACCGATGACGACGTCACCGATCCGCACCGTCCTCGCGGTCACCTGCCCGGCATGTACACCGCGATACTCGCCATCGCCCGATCTGAAATGGAAACCGTCCGGGTCCACTTCGAGCTGGTACGCGTACCGGCCACCGTGCTGGAACCGGATGGCGAGCGTCGTGGGCGGCACGGTGGGCGGCGCCGCGTCGGCCTGTAGCAGCTCCAGGAAGACGAGCTTGCGTCCCGGCTCGACGTCGCGGGCGTCGCGGCGCAACAGCAGATGCCGGTGCTCGGCCCGCACGGCCAACTGGTGACCCTCGACGGCATTCATGCCGACCCCGACCTGGCCGGCCGGGTTGATGGTGAGCCGGGCGGCCTGACTGGTGACCAGCGTCAGCGGGCTCGTCGTCCCGGTGCCCACGATCATCCCGGCCGGCGCACCGAACATCCCGGTGTCGTGCGCCATCACCCGGCCGTCCACCTTCGCCGTGCGTACCGACAGCTTGGTGGTCGCCGTGCCGACCACGTCGACCACCCGCCCCCAGCCGTCGGCACCCGACAGGTCGGTGGTGCCGATGCCGACGTGGCCGTCCGCGCCGACGAAGAGCCGGGTCGTTCCGGCCGGATCCGAGTTGTGGGTCCGCACGTGCAGGCCATGCCCGGCGGCCGACCGTCCGTCGTACTCCACCGAGAAGCCCTGGTTGGCCGCGCCGGCCCAGAACCTTATCCCGCCGCGACGCTGATCGTCGGCGGCGAGCCGGAACGTCAGATGCCGGTCCTGCGGGTCGAAGTCGCCCACGTCCAGACCGCCGCCGACGGCGTCGGTGCCGATCCCGATGCCGCCGGACATCGACAGGCTGGACCGATGGGCGGTGGTCGGGTCGACCGTGACGTCGCCGTTGTCGGCCACCGTGAGCCGGCCGAGCAGCACCGTCGGCCTCTCCAGCTCGGGCGGGGCCTCGGCGGGGGCGACCGCCGTCGCGCCGTTCGGGGCGACCGCCACGACCTTTGGCCGCTCCTCCCAGCGTCGGGCGCCTACCCCTCCGTCCCCGGTCTGCCCCACGTCCGTCGGGGACTCCTGGTAGGCCAGATGCACCTCGATGTTCTGCTGGTTGGCGAATCCCGGACCCAGCGACAGGTCGGTGCCGGCGGCCAGGACGAGGTGCCGGCCCAGGGCGTCGACCGCCATCCCGGCGGAGACGGTGACCGTGGTCGGCTCGTCCGCCGCGGTCAGGGTCAGGCCGTCGCTGACGCCGGTGAGCCGCAGCAGCCGACTCTGCCGGCGCTCGCGGTCCAGGTGGAACTTCTGCTCGTCGATGAAGTCCTGGTCCTCCAGGAACTGCCCGTCGAAGAAGCGGACACGCTTCGATACGACGTCAGGTTGGGTGTAGTCCGCCATCGGACCTCCTCCGGTTTCAGGTCGAGTCGCGCGTGCCGAGCAACGTGTTGCGGTTGAGGACGAGCCGCTCCGGCTTGCCGCCCTCGCGTTCCTTCAGCTCCTCGGATACCAGCCGCATCGTGGGCACCACGACCTTGAGCGCATAGAACGTGTGGGCCGGCTTCTCCCGGTCGATGATCGCCCGCGCGGTCTCCTGCACCCTGCGCAGCTCGTCGCGATCGGCGGCGCCCAGAGTCAGCTGGACCTGGAAGTAGTGGGCGGGAGTGTCGTAATCGTCGAGGATCACCACATCCTCCCGGGTCACCTGGTCGGCCAACGGCCGCAGGTAGATCTCCAGCATGCGGCGCAGCCCGGCCAGGGTCCCCCGCTGCCGGTACAGCGGCACGACCTCCCGGATGAAGCCACGCTTGGTGGCCGCGTCCCAGTCCGCGCGTAGGCTCAGCGCCACCCACCCGGCCAGCCACGGCAGGAAGTCCTCACCGGTGTGCACCGGGTCGATGTAGTCGGCGGACCGCTCAATGGTCTGTTCCAGGCCCTCGACGTCGTCGCGGCCGGTCAGGATCGCTTCGAAGGCCAGCAGGAAACGGCCGGCGAACGGGTCCTCCCGGAACATCGCCGGCAGGTGGTCGAGGTACCGACTCATGGCGTGCCCTCCCCACTCGGCAGGTGGGTGCGGCCGTACGTGTCGTAACCGACCAGGGCCAGCCGGGCCAGCCGGGGCAGCTGGTGCACATCCAACTCGATGCTGCCCGCCACACCGTCGACGCTGGCGGCGGCGACTCCGGCGGCGGCACCATTTGCGTTGACCGGGGTGAGCCGAACGTTCTCGATGTAGTCGAGCAGCGGTGACTGCTCGAGTACGGCGTACACCTCGGACGGGTGGATGCCCTGCCCGAAGGGCCAGCCGGTGCCGGCGGCACCGCCGGTGAGCGGGTCGTAGAACCGGTGCAGCCGGGCCTGTGCGTCGGCGAGGGCGTCGGCCGGCGGGGCGTCCTCGCGCAGCGCCAGGTCGGCCGAGACGCCGATGTCGACGTACTGCGGGCCGACGACATGGTGGCGTACGGTCAGCAGCCGACGCGGCTCGAGAAAGTCGTGCAGCTCGGTGGTCAGCGCGTCGGTGGGCACCGGATGGGTGTCGGTCGCCGCGCCCGGCTCAGGGACGACGATGACGCTGACGTGCGCCGGGGCGGGCGCGGCCGGATCGGCGGCAGCGAGGTTGCGGCCGGCGACGCACCGGACCCGTTGGACCGGGGCCAGCCCGGCGGCCTGCGACTGAGTTGGCCAGGTCCGACGGACCAGGTACTCGTAGTCGTCGGCGGTCGCGGCCCGGTAGCGCTCGTGCAGGTCGGCCACGGTCTGCCGGACGGCGTCGTCGAGCCCACCGGTGGCCGGTGGTGTCCACTCCGGGCCGTTGAGCAGCTGCAGGAAGTTGCGGGTGTGGCTCTGCGGGATCTGGTTGACCTGGTACAGCTGCATCTCGGTCAGCCAGGCCAGCATCTCGACCAGGACGATGCCGGGGTCGCTCGGGTTGTGGTCGGTCCACTCCGGCAGCAGGGCCGGGATCAGCGACCGCGCCTCGCCTACGAGGTCGTCGTAGTCGCGGTCGTCGAGATTCGGCAACGGAATCGGCACGGCGGTCCTCACGCTGGAAGGGTCACGGTGATCTGGTGCCGCCCGGAGTAGACCAGCGCCCGCGCCAGCCACCGGGTCAGGTCCGCGGCCACCGGCTCTGCCGCACCCTGCGCGAGCGAACGGTCCAGGACCGCCGCCAGCCGCTCACCGAGGGCTTCGGATTCGGCCACCTGCGCCACCGCGAGCTCGCGGACATGGTCGACTCCGTCGACGGCGGTGACCGCCGCGTACAGGTCCGAGCGGTGCGGCTTGCGGCCGAACGCCCAGCCGGTGCCGTCCGGTCCGCCGGTCAGCGGATGCAGGAAGCGGTCCAGGGTCTGCTCGACCCGCGCCCGGACCAGCCCGGCGGACTCAGACGTGGTGGCCACCACCGTGGCGGTGACGGTCACCTCGATCCACTCCGGTCCGGCGACCCAGAGGCCGACGGTCGGCGCGCACCGGGCCCGCAGGTGCTGATCCACCTGGCGCAGCAACCCCAGGCTGGGCGCCGGTCGGGCGGCGGTGGAGACCGGAACCACGATGACCCCGACCCCGCCGACGTCGGCCTGCTGATGCTCACCGCCCGGCTGCTCGCCCGGATCGAGCCACAGGTTGAACGGGTCGAACCCGCTCGGCGGCACCGCCTGGGCCCGGGCCACCTCCGCCGAGGACTCGAACGCAAGGTCCACGAAGTCGTCGACCGTGACCGCCCGGTCACGGTGGCGCAGCGCCTTCGGTCCCCGGGCCCGCACCCGGTCCAGCGGCTCCCAGCCGGCACCGCCGGAAGCCGGCTCGTGGTTGGTCACCGAGTCCAGGTAGGGCACCGCAGATTTCAGGGTGACGACGGTGCCCGCCGGACGGTTTCCCTGCTCACCGCCGCCGGTGCGGTAGGTGATCCGGACGTTGTTCTGCCCGAGCGGCACCACCCGCCCCGCCTGGCCGTCGCCGAATCCGATCTCACCGGTGGCGGCGTCGATGGTGTAGTGCCGGTCGCCCGGCCCGGAACGGTGGAAGTCCGTGACCTCGTGCCAGCGTACCCAGGCCTGCTCAGCATCGTCGGTGACCGCGCCTGGGCCGTCGGCCGCGACGAGCGCGGCCTCCTCTGCCGGCGACGGCCGCTGCGGCTCGCGGACGACGAGCTGCTGGCCGGCCAGCACCGGCGTCTGCGCGGTGGTCAGCCGTTGGCCGGCCTCGGCGACGCCCGATCCGAGGATCTCCTCGGTGCTGGTCGTCGTCTGCGTCGCCCAGGTCGTGTTGGGTGCGACCCGGCGCAGCCGGGGCGGGGTCGCGAAGCTGCCGCGCCGGTGCCGTAGGCGCAGCCAGCGCCGATGCTGACCGAAACGTTCCCGGGCGGTCAGGTCCGGCGGACCGACGAAGCGGACCACGCCACGGTCGCCCAGCGTCCCAGTCTCGTCGATCGCGGCCAATGGCCGCCAGCCGTCGACGCCGCTGTACTCCCACACCAGGTCGGCCCGGTCGGTCAGGTCGGCCCCGGCGAGCCGGTCGGCGGCCACCTCCTCCGGCGCCGGTGGCTCGACCTGGAGGTAGAGCGTGACCGGGCGGTTGCCGAACGGCTGGTCGAAGCCGAGGTAGAGGGCGGGCTCGCGGCTCGGATTGGGGACGAACGGGGTGACCTCCCACGGCTCGTCGCCGTCGCGGTGGTGGGTGACGAGGCGGAAGTCGTTCTCGGTCACGCAGGCCTGTGCCGGGACCGCGGCGGCGAGACCAGCGCGGGACCGCCACGACAACGTGGTGACGACCGGCGGCGCGAAGGTCGCGTCGACCAGTTCGTAGCCGCCGTCGTCGTTGCGCGTGTAGTGGGCCGCGGCCCCGTAGTCGCCACCGATCAGCCGGACCCGCACCCAGTACTCCTCGACCCCGTTGACCCCGGTGGGCGCGAAGCCGACCGGCGGGGTGAGCGTCACGGTGGCGCTGTCGGTGAAGGCGTACTCCGGATCGTCGACGGTCACCGAACGCCAGGCCGCGCCGTCCCAGGCCTCCCAGACGAGCCGTGGGTGACCCTCGGTGCGTACCGGCGGCACCGCAGGGCCGGCCGGGTCGTCCGGGCCCGGCGGGTCGGCCGGCCCGTTGGTCAGCGTCACCTCGACGACGAGCTCCGCGCCCGGCCAGACCAGGTTCGCCGGGCAGGCCAGGTAGCAGGTGTCGTTGAACCGGGGCTGCTCGCCGAAGGGACGGAAGTCCTTGGTCACGTCGATCGGGCTGGTGTTGCTGACGGCTCGCGGCAGCGCCACCGGATCCGGTTCCGTCTGCATCGATACGTCGATGGCGGTGATGACGGGCAGCTCCCAGTCATAGCCGACGGTCACCGCCGCCAGCTGGGGCAGGGTGGCGTACGTCGCACCGTCGTCGACGATCTCGGCCCGCAGCCAGTGGCCGGACCGTCCCTGGAACAGCTCGGCCGGCCACTCGGCCGGCATTCGGAAGCTGATGTCGCCGGCGCGGGTCAGCGCCTGCGTACCGTCGCGCAGCCTGGCGGGAGTGTCGAATCCGGACGCCACCTGCGCCGTGCTGGACTGGCCCAGCGGCTGCCATTCGTCGCCGACCTTGTACGACCACACCACCTGCACCCTGGTGTCCGGGACGGCCGTTGCCGGTCGGGCGAGGGTGACGGTCAGTCGGACGACGGCACCGGGAAGAGCCGTCGCCGTCGGGACGCTGAGGTAGCACCGCCTGACCTGGCTGCTCTCACCGAACGGGAAGACCCCCGCGACGTCAACCTGCGGGGTGCGCTGACCGGCCGCGACGGCGTCGAGGGCCAGCCCGGGGACCGGGTGGGGCAGCGGCATGTCGAGCTGTGCGCGTAACCATCCGGCGGTGGTGCCGTTCACGTCGTACGCGGGCAGGGGCGGCAGGCCGGCGAGGGTCACCACCAACGCGGTGTCCGTCAGCACCGTGTCGGCATCGACCGGCTGCCACCGGGCGCCGTCCCAGTACGCCCAGGAAATCGGCCAACCGCCGAGCATCGTGACGTCCGTGGTGGTCAACCGCACGGCGACGGTCTTGGTCCCCTCGGTGACGAGGACCGGGTCGCAGGCCAGGTAGAACCGGTGCGGCACCGGCTGGTCACCGGTGAAGGCGGCGAACGACTCGTCGCGCTGGCCGGTACCCGCGGCGCTGCGGTCGGCGTAACTGTCCCGCAGCGCGTCGTCCACGAGCACGGCCTGCAGCTGGGCCGGGGTGACCACCAGGTCGGTCGCGGTCTCGAAGACGACCTCGTCGTCCTCGCCGTCGCGCGGGGTGGCCGCGACCTGGGTGCCGGCCGGGACCACCGCTTCGGTGCGGCCGCCCGGGGCCAGGGCGAAGGTGAGCGGTACGCGGGCCGGTCGCGGCGGCACCGGCCGGGTCCCGATCAGGTTGAGGAACGCGAGGTAGTCGCGTTCGGGCACCTGGTTCAGCCGCTGCACCACCAACTCGGCGTAGCGGGCGAAGATGCCGATCAGTGCCTGGCCGGCGTCGGGTCGCCCGTCGGCGGGTGGCCGCCAGTCGCTGTACCGGGTCACCAGCGCGGTGGTCTGCGCGGCGAGCGCTGCCCGGTCGCGGGGATCGATGGGTGGGGGCTGTCCGGTCATGTCAGGTAGAAGGGGTAGACGAGGTTGAACCGGCTGTTGGTCGAGCGCACCTGGTAGTTGATCTCGATGAGCAGGCGGCGCCGGTCGGCGGGGTCAGGTGCGGCGTAGACGTCCAGCACGTCGATCCGGGGTTCCCAGCGGGCCAGTGCCTCGCGCACCGACCGGCTGACCCGACCGGCGGTGCCGATGTCGTTGACGTCGAACACGATGTCGTGGATGCCGCAGCCGAATTCCGGCCGCATCACCCGCTCGCCGGGTGCGGTGCCGAGGATGAGTCCGATCGATTGGCGGATCAGTGCCGCGCCGTCGTCGCTGAGCCGGATGCCCTGCGCCGGCTCGTGGCCGACCGGGAACGCCCAACCGGTGCCGAGGAAGCCGTGTTTCACCGTGCCGGTCACCCGATCGTCACCGTGCCCGTGGCCAGCACCGTGCCGCTCGGCAGGTCCTTCGGATCGTTGCAGGTCGAGGCCAGGTCACCGGACCTGATCGCCGGCTTTCCGTTGATCTTCACTGTCGCGCTGCCGCCTTCGAGGGTGGCCGTGTTCGACGGCTGCTTCTGGAACGACGTGCCGGGCGCGGTGGGTACGTGTGCCGGGGTGTTCTCGGCGGTGGAGCCGGCCACCGCCGCCGGCTTACCCATGATCTTGACGTCGGCGCTCAGCCCGCCGTTGATGATCCCGGTGAAGGGATGCGGCAACGGTGTCGGTGTCGGCGCGGGTGCCCCGGGCACCATGACGATGTGGATGTCGGTCGCGTTGACCCGGTCACCCTGCTTCGCCGCGAACTGCCCCATGAGAACTCACCCCCCATTCAGTTGATGTTGACTTGACTGCCCTTGATGTCCAACTGTCCACTGGACTTGACCGCGAGCGCGGACTTCGCCTCGACCTTGACGTCGGCCGTGGAGGTGATCTCGACGCCGGCACCGGCCAGCCGCAGCCGCCCGCCGGCGGAGATCACCACGTCCGCGTCCGCGGTGACGGTGATCTGGTTGTCCTTCGTACTGATCACGATGCTGTTCCTGCCGCTGCCGTCGACGATCTCGATCCGCTCGTCCTGCTTGGTGTCGATCAGCCGGATCACGTGCTTGCTGCGGGAGACCATCACCCGTACGTCGTTGCGGCCGTCGGCGTTGGTGACCGGTGGGGTGTCCTTGCCGTTCCACAACGCACCGACGACGTAGGGGACCTCCGGATTGCCGTGTTCGAAGGCGACCAGCACCTCGTCGCCGACCTCCGGTAGGAAGTAGCAGCCACGGCCGGGGCCGGCCATCGGCGAGGCCACCCGCGCCCAGTCGGTCTCGACATCGTCGGCCAGCCAGGGCAGCGCCACCTTGACCCGGGCCAGACCGTCCGGGTCGTTGTTGTTGGTGACGATGCCGATGACCACCCCGTGGTACCGCCCGTCCGGGTGGGCCGGCTCGCCACCCGCCAACTGGTGGTAGACGTCCGTCACGCCGCGTTCCTCCGTACTTCGAAGCTGGACCGGTAGCCGGCCGCTGCGGTCACCGAGTGTTCGACGGAGACGACGTAGTACTCACCGCTGAAGGTCTCACCCGCTCCCTCGATCCGCACCACCTCGCCGGCGTGCAGGCGAGGCTGCCCGCCGCACTCGGCCTCGCCGGTGATGTAGCTCAACGCCAGGTCGTTGAACTGTCCCCGGGCAAGCTGGTCGGCACGGTCCTGGTTCGGCACCGGCAGGTCCGCCCTGGTCGATCTGGTTCGGCCGAAGACCCGGCCGACCTCGCGGGGTCCGGTGACAGCACCCATCGCCGTGGACTCGGATCCGGAGCCGAACGTGGCGACGACGGCCTTCTTGGCGGCCACGTCCCAGCCCCGTACGGAGTGTTCGGCAGCCTGGCCCATGGTCCGCAGCCGGGGGGTGAACTGGGAGATGTCGTCGCCGACGCGCAGCTTCGCCGCCGGCACCCGGCCGTGCTGCGGCGGCCGGAAGGACAGCACCTTGTCCCGTACGTGAATCTCGTACCCGAGAAGCCCCGCCCTCCGCTGCAGGAACTCCAGATCGGTTTGGTTGTTCTGCAGTACGTAGTCGAGGTCGGTGCGGGTGTCGGGTACGTCGGCGCGCAGACCCGCTTCCTTGGCCAACTGCCGAGCGATGGTGCTGTCCCTGGTGCGGGTGAAGGTCCTGGTCCGCTGCCGGCGGGCCAACCGGTGTCGCAGGTCGTAGCCGCGGATGGTCAGCGTCGGCGGCCGGCCTTCCGCGAACGACGGCTCCAGGCTGGTGATCTCCCCGGTGATCGCCAGGTGCAGGTCCTTCACGTACCCGAGCGAGATCCGCACCTCGGTGCCGACCGCGAACAGCGTGGAGTCCGACCAGGTGACCGCGAGCCGCTCCGCGTCCCAGTTCTTCAACGTGACGGTGAACATGCTCAGCGCGTTCAGGTCCTCCAGCACGGTCACCGACTCCACGTCCTTGTGGGCGTTCGGCGGCAGGCGCCGGCCACCACACCGGATCTCGAAGTCCGGCCCCGACTCGGCGGTTTCCATCGTCTGACCCTCCGCTCAGCTCAGCCGCGGTATGGTCAGGACCGTGCCGGGACGCAGGTCACGGGGGTTGACGATGCCGTTGGCCGAGGCGATGTGCCGCCACAGCCGCGGATCCCGGTACTCGGCGGCGGCGATGCTGTGCAGCGTGTCGTTGCGCCGCACCACCCACGTCTTGTGCACGTCGGAGGAGTGCAGCTCACGCTCCTTGAGCTGGGCGTCGGTGAGCGACTCCACGAAGCTGCAAGAAACCGTCGCCCGCACCGGCGTGCCGTCGGGCAGGAACATGGTGAACCGTTCGCTGATCTGGGTGAGCACGCCGGTGAAGATGTCGGCGAAGGCCCCCCAGGACAGGGTGCACAGCGGTGGCCGGTGCAGTTCCTTGTCGAACTCGGCCAGCCGGGCCACCCGGCTGGTCAGCGCGGTGACGTCGGTCGCGTCGCCGGTCTGGAACGGATTGGGAGGCGTCACCAGCGAGGTGGCCCGGGCCCACATGGACGCCTCCGCCCTCGACTCGTAGGTGTCGAAGAACAGCTCGAGCGACAACGTCGCGGGCTGCATGGCCGCGAACTCCTGCTGCAACCCGCTCCACGTCCAGGCGCTGCCCTTGCCTGCGCTCTCGTGCGCGTGCCAGTTGACCGACCGCGACCGGATGATCTCGTGCGGATTGAACAGCGCCTCGATCGGGCCGTTGCGATCGAAGTCCGTGCCGTCGTGGGCGATGGTCAGTTTCTGCAACCCACCACCGCCCGGGCCGAACCCGAGCGCGGCGTTGGCCAGACCCGCCTTGTTGAGACTCACCGCCGCACCCCCCGACGCTCGGCCTCGACCGACAGTCGGCGCATGATCCGGCCGTGTACCTGCTCGGTGACCTGCCCGACGTCGACCTGCGGGGCCGGCTGAACGGGCGGCTGCGGCACACCCCGGTCGGCCCGGGGCGGCACGGACCCTGAACTGCCGGGCAGGGTGCCGGCGCCGTCGCGCGAGCCGAATCCACGGCCGCCATGGCCGGTCGCACCGTACCCGGGGCCACCGGAAGCCGCTGGCACCGGGCCCGCGACGGCCGGGTGGTACGGCACGCCGGCCGCCGACGGTACGCCGACGGCGCCGGGTACCGACCGGACCTGCGGGCCGGCCGCCGACGGTGCGGCCAGCGGAAGCTGCGGCGCCGGTCGGGCCGCCGGCTGCCGCGCGGTGACCACCTGGGCCGGCGGTACGGCGGGCGGGCGCTGCCCGACGGCGGACGGCACACCGGCGGCGGGCCGACTGGCGTGATCTGCCGTCGGTGGGGTGCGGAAGGTCAGGTGGGATCCGCTGGCCATCCGGCCAGGGACGCCGATCAGCCCGGTCCAGTCGGCGGAGCCGGCCACCGTCGGACCCGCGGCAGTGGGAGTCCACGACCCGGCGGCGGCACCGGGAGCACCCGTCGGCACCGCCGGCCTGGTGGGCGACGGCCTGGTGGACGACGGGCTGGTGGACGACGGGCCAACGGACGCCGGCGCTTCGGCCGGGCGGGCCGGCAGTGGCGCGGAACCCTGATCGGTGGGTGCGGCCACCTTGCGTTGAATGGTCAGCGGTCGGCCGGCACCCGGCCGGGGCGTCACCGGCGGCACGGCCGGGCCGGCGATCCCGGGACCGGTGGCGGTCCACACCGGGCTCAGCTCGGCGGCCGGGCGGGCCGGACGCGCCGACACCACCGGGCCGGACGAGGCGGCCGGCGATCCGCCGGCCGGGTCGGCCGCCGGGCGGCGGGCCGCCGCGACCGGCCCGGGGTGCGCCGGGGCAGGTGGCCCGGCGTTCGCCGGGGCGGCGGGCGGGCTGGTCGGCAGAGCACCGACCGGGGCAGGGCTTCCGGCTGACGGTGGCGGTACCGGTTGCGCGTACACGATGGGTGTCGTCGGCCCGGCGTGCTGCTGGGTGGCCAGGTTGACGTAGCGCGAAGCGACCTCGGCCAGCGGCAGACCCGCCGGCATGGTGTGGTGGCGGGTGAGCGCGGACCGGGCCTGGCCCAGGTCGATCAGGCCGGGTCGCCGGGCCGGCCGGGACAGCCGGTGGACCAGCGCCGGGTCGAAGGTCGTGTCGTCGTCGTTCATCCGAGGCTCCCGGTCAGCCGACCATGCCGGCCACGCCGTGCGCCAGCGCGGCGGCCTGGCCCAGCAGCGGCTTGGTCAGACCCTCGTGCACCAGCTCCAGCGACTCGAAGCCGACGTCGTCGCCACTCGCGCTGAACGTCGGGCCGGTCCAGCGCACCGGCAACGCGTTGCGGAAGTTCCACCACATCACCGGGATCTGCCGGCGGTCGAGCAGCACGATCGTGCCGCTGCGGCGTTGGATGACGCCCCGGGTGGTGTTGTCGTACCAGCCCCACAGACCGCTGAGCGGGCTCAGCCCCTGCCGCAGCACCAGGTGCGCGGGAGTGGCCGCGCCGGGCAGCTGGTGAACGAAGCTGTTGACCCCGCCCTCCCGGTAGGACTCCATTTCGATCTGGCTCTCCAGGCCGCTGACCTCGTTGAACCCGGCCAGCAGCAGGCCCTCGATCTCCACCGCGAAGTTGAAGGTCTGGAACGGGTCCGGCAGCCGCAGGCCGGTCCAGTTGCCCACGGCGGCAGGTGCCCAGCTGAGCCCGAGCGGAATCCCGGTCGACATCATCTCCGTGCCCCTCCCTGTTCGTTGAGTCGCTCGTTGATCCGCGCGACCTCCGCGACCCAGCGCTGCCGTTCCCGGTGGTCCAGCTGCATGATCTCGTGATAGGGCCAGTGAAAGTGATAGGCCAGGTACGCTACTTCCTCGTGCAGCCGGTCCGGGGAGTAGCGCGTCATCCCCCCAGGCTGGGCGGCTCCACTTCGAACGATCCGCTGCAGTGTGGGCAGTCGACCTGCAGCCGGGCGTGCCCGTTGAGGTTGATCCGCTGGTAGAAGTCCTGCAGGTAGGCGAGATCGGCGGAGTAGAGGTTCTCGACCACGTTGGTGTTGATGTACTCCAGCCCGCCCAGCCGGGTGATCACCCGGGCCAGCAGGATGATCACCAGGTAGCCCGGGTTCGACCGTACCCGGGGATCCTTGATCGGCTCGATCTCGTCGAGCGCGGTGGCCATCCGCATGGTTCCCTCGCGGTGCACCGTGCCGTCCGGCGCGACCAGCCCGTGCGGCAGGGTGAACGGGAACTCGGTACGGCGGGCCTCGGCGACGCCGGTCAGCTCCACTGGTCGACCTCGATGCGTTCACAGGCGAGGATGAGCTGCTCCACGGCGATCTCGTCGCTGGTAGCGCTGAGGCTGGGCCCGCTCCACGACCTGGGCCAGCAGTCGAACAGGTTCCAGGTCACCTTCGGGTTGCCCTGCTGGTCGAGCAGGGTGATCGACACGTTGTGCCGTTCCACGGTGCCCTTCATCACCTTCTGCCGCCACTCCCACAGCTTGCTGTCGCTGGTCAGGCCACGGCTGAGCGTGATGTCACCGTAACTGTTCAGCCCGGGGATCTTGCGTGGCGCCAGGTTTCGGTCCGTACCCTCCCGGTACTCGGCGGCGTTCTGGCTGGTCTCCAGCCCGGAAGCCTCCCGGAATCCGGCCCGGGTAATGCCGTCGAGCTCCACCGCGAAGTTGTACCCGAAGTAGGGGTCGAGTCTGTCCACAACCGCACCTCACTGTCTGTCCGCACCGAACTTGTTGTCCGCACCGACTGTTGTCCGCGTCGAACTTGTTGTCCGCACCGGTCACGCCACGCCGACCGTCACCCCGCTCGCGCCGTGGATAACGCGGACGGTGACGAACTCGGCTGGCGCGGTCGGTGCCACTCCGATGTGTGTCACTACCACCCCGGCCTCGATGACCGCAGGTGGGTTCGTCTCGTGGTCGCACTTGACGTAGAACGCCTCGGCGGGCGTGCGGCCCTGCAGGGCACCGCGCTGGAACAGCCCGTCAAGGTACGCGGTGAGTTCCCGCATGATCCGCACCCACAGCCGGACGTCGTTCGGCTCGTGGACCAGACCGGTCATGAACCGTTCGATCCACCGGCCGATCGTGCTCACCAGGCGACGGGCGGTCACGTCCCGCCAGGCGGGGTCGGCACCGAGGGTACGCGCGCCCCAGACCCGTACGCCCCGGCCGGGCAACGCCCGCAGACAGTTGACCCGCTGCCCGTACAACGTGCCGACCTCTGCCGCGGTGAGCTGCACCTGCAGGTCGACGACGCCCTCGACCACGGTGTTGGCCGGCGCCTTGTGGACGCCGACCCGCTGGTCGGCGGTGGAGTACACGCCGGCGACATGACCGGACGGGGGCAGGTGACGCAGCCGTCCGTCGGCACCGGACGCGCCAAGCCAGGGGTAGTACAGCGCACCGAACGCACCGTCCGGCGCGGTCAACGCCGCGCACTGCTCGGCGACCTTCGTCGGATCGACGGCCGGGACGCCGTCGAGCAGCGCGAACCGGTCACCGCGCTGCCGGCAGTGCCGCAGCATCGCCTGCTGCGCCTTGACGACCGGGTCGATATCCTTGTCGACCGGCCACGGTGCTGCGGTGACGATGTCGGGGGCGCAGACCAGGTCGACGTCGTCCAGGTCGTCCAACATCGCCAGCCCCGCCTGCACCGCCTCGACGGACGACAGCGCCCTGGGCAGTCGGACCACGTGACACAGCGTCCCGCCGTTGTCGAAGAACCCGCGGACCGCGTCGGCCAGGAAACCTTCCGGGGCGTCACCGGAGGTCGCAGTGCCGAAGATCGCCTCGAACTGCGGCCACAGGGTCAGCCGCTGCGGGGTGTACGGGCCGGCGGCGGCCCGACCGAGGAAGGCGGGCACCCCGGTGAGCTGGGTCGGTGGTGGCGGCGGGAACACATCCTGCCGGTGCACACCGGGTGTCAGCTGCTGGGTCACGGTCTCGTCCGGCCGTCCACTACTGGACCCCGCCGGCCCACTGGCTGATCCGGAACACCACGAACTCGGCCGGACGCACCATCGCCACCCCGATCTCGACCACCAGCTGGCCGGCGTCGCGGACCGCGGCCGGGTTGACGGTCTCGTCACAGCGTACGTAGAACGCCTGCTCCGGGGTGTTGCCCAGCAACGCACCGGAGGCCCACACCGTGGTCAGGAAGGCGCCGACGTTGCGCCGGATCTTCGACCACAGCTCCGGCGCGTTCGGCTCGAAGACCACCCACTGGGTGCCCTCGTCGATGGACTCGCGCAGGAAGTTGAACAGCCGCCGGGAGGAGATGTAGCGCCACTCGGCCTGCTCCTTGCCGGCGAGGGTACGGGCACCCCAGATCGTGATGTTGCCGCCGAACTTGCGGATCACGTTGATGTCGTCCGGGTTGAGCCCAGCCTGCTGCTGCTTGCTGACCAGCGCCTCGACGCCCAGCGCGCCCCGGATCACCTCGTTGGCCGGTGCCTTGTGCACGCCGCGCTCGGCGTCCACCCGGGCGTACACCCCGGCGATGTGCCCGCTCGGCGGCTGGTACACCTTGTTGCCGTCGGCGTCGGTGGCGCCCACGTCGATCCACGGGTAGTAGATCGCGCCGTAGCTGCTGTCCCGGACGTCGCCCTGGATCGCTGCCTTGGTCAACGTGGTGGTCTGCCGACCGTCGAGGATCGCGAACCGGTCCTGCAGATACTGGTTCTCGCAGTGGTCGAGCAGCGCGGTCTGCACCGCGTCGCTCACCGCGCCGGGAATCGCGACCAGGGCGATCTCGTCGATCGCAGCGAACGTCGCCAACGCGTCGATCAGGTCGCTGTCCGGGGATCCGGTGGCGGCATCGTCGTCAGCGTCGTCGTCGGCGGCGGCGACCCGGGTGATCCAGCAGCGGCCGCCACCGTTGTTGAAGAAGCCGTACACGGCGTGGGCGAGGGTGTGGTTGCCGGGTTGGATGTCGCCGAAGAGGTTCTTGAACGTCTCCCAGCCGTCGACCAGCTGGGCCTCGCCGGCCGGCGCCACCACGTGGAAGTCCGCCGGTACGGGTTCGCCTTCCGCCGTCACGCCGGCGCGACCGGGCAGCAGCGGCATCGTGACGTCGTCGGTGACGACGCCGACGAAGCCGGCGGTGCTGGTTCCCACACCGGCGATCGGCTTGATCGCCGAGGGGACCTCCTCGACGTACACGCCCGGCGCTAGATACTGCGGCATCTGTGGGTACTCCCCCTCGTCAGGACTCGTGGCCCACGCCCTGGCCGACCCGGACGACCGTCCCGGTCACCTCGGGCCCGACCGGCGTGGATTCGAACACGTCGACGCTGAGCGTGACGCTGTAGTGCAGAACCGCCTTGGGCCGACCGCCCATGGCCTGCCAGAACTCGCCGATGCCCTGCAGTTGGCTCTCGGCGGTGACCATCGCGCGCAATGGCGGCTGCTGGCCGGCCAGGTCGCCCCGCAGGTAGTCGGCGGGAATCTCCCGGTGGCGCAGTAGCACCCGCAGTACGTCGCCGAGCAATCGGTGCTCGTCCTGCGCCGGATTGGGCGCGCTGTCGTTGGGCCACGCGGTGACCAGATAGGAGCAGTCGACCCGGGCCGGCACCCGCCGGCGGGTGATCATCCCGGACTCCTGCCGGGTGTTCTCCCACTGGTTGGTCCGCAGCTCGTGGTTCTCCCGGACGTCGTAGAGGAAGAACGCGATCGCGGGCAGGGTGACGCCCGACGGCGGGAACTGGTCGTCCGGCGTAGCGAAGCTGACGGTGATACCGGGCAACGCCAGTTCGCCCTGCACGAGAGCGGCGAGTGACGCGTCCAGATCATGAAACACAGCCCTGTCCCGCCCCCAATTGCGTCCTTCGCGCCGGTCGACAGGTTTACCGGACGGGCGTCCCACGGGCGTCTGCGCCGGCGTCTACCGAACCGCCTTGGATGATCCTGGCCGACGAGGCAAGAGGCCTTGACCTGGCAATCCGCACGCTATTGTGATGTGCACCACATGCACTTCAGGCCGTCCCGACCGCCACAGTCACGAGATGAACAGCCCTCTGAAGATCTCTCCTGCCTTGGTGACCTCCCCCGGCGCGTACCCCTGTCTGGCCCGCAGGCTGTCGCGGACCCGGACCGCCATGTCCGCCCACTCGTTGGGCTGGTACGTGTGCGAGTAGGCGTGCCCCTCGGTCTGGGCGAACCGCCGGTTCTCGACGACCACACCGGTCCCCCGCTTGGCACCCCGACCGACGCGAGGAGTGACCAGCTCGACAGCGTTCGCACCACTGTTGGCGGAGGTGTCGAAGACTTTGTCACCCGTTCCAGCGAGGACCTCCTGGACCCACATGCCGCACATCAAGTCCAGGGCGACACCGGCCAACGGCTCCTGCATGTTTGGAAAGACTGGTTGCACATATCCGCGCCCGGCACGCCGCAGCAGTTCGTCGACGAGCTCGTCGTTGCCAAAGAGCCCTTCAAGCTCGGGATGCGAATGGACAATCTGATCTCTGACCGTGGAAAGTCTCGTCTTGTAGAAGAAGATGCCGGCATGGTTCTTGTGCAACCTGGCCCAATGGGGCACTTTACCGATGATCAAGTAGTTGATGATGAGGGCGAACAGTCCACGCGCCTCGGCGAGCGCCGCGTCGCTGTAGTCTTCATCGATGTTGTCTCGAATCCATTGAACGATATCACCAGCCCGGGTGTTGGCCAGACCCAGGGCAACCTTGGAATGCCTCACCTTGCTCTGCGCCGTCCCGGGGGCCGTCGGCTGCGCACTCCGGTCGGCGAATTCGTCGCCGACCTGGGTGATCGACAGGCCGTAGGTCGCCTGCACGTGCGCGTGCGCACCCGTCAGTGTGCCCGCCGGGGCGGTGGATCCGTTCGGGTATCCGACGAAGTTCACGCCGGCCGGGTTCGCGGTCATGCCGGGGAGACCGTCCAGCGGCACGTTCGTGTTCGGCGTAAGCGCCCGGTTCTCGATGTGCGTCGCCACCCGCACGAGCCGGTTCATGACGCCGCGTACCGTGCTCTCGGAATCCTTGAACTCATCCATCGGTCCAGTCACGAGCTCAAGGATCGGAGCCGGCTGGCCGGCGCCACGAAGCGCATCCGGCACGACGGTAGCGTCCAGGCCCGCGGAATGGTCGACATGCGCCTCGAAACGCCTGCCGCGAGCAACCGCTGTGGCGTTCGCCACGGGCCGGCTCTCCACCCCGCCCTGCCGGCTGAACAACGGCACATGATGGAGCTCCAACTCGAACCCGAACTTGCGCTGCGCGACAGCCGGCCCCGCCGTGGGCGTCGCCCCGGTGGCGCACGGCCCGGCAGCTCCCTGCTGGACGGTGTGCGTCAACTCGTGCCCCAGCAGCGCATCACCCCGCGCGCTGCCCGGCCGGTACTCGCTGCGGCGCACGAACACGTCGGCGCCGACGGTGAAGGCCCGCGACCCGAGCGAATCGTTCAGCCGGTCCGACTCGGCACCGACGTGCACCCGGACCCCACTGAAGTCCGCCCCCGACACCCGCTCCATCCGCTCCCGCACACCGCCCGGCACCGCCCGCCCACCGCTGCCCCGGGCCCGGTCCACCGCCCGCGCGAGGTCAGCACTCGCCGCGCCACCGGTCGGCGCGGGCACCCGACGGATCGCCTCCGGGGCACGCTGCACGGACGACCCGAACGCCAGCTGGGAGATCCGGTCCGCCTCCCGCTCGTACGGGTCGTCCACCGGCCCGACGTTCAGTTTCGTCTGGAGGATCGCCCGCGCACCGCGATTGCCGTACCGCCGCTGCAACGTGTCGCGAGGCAGGGCGGCTCGACGCGGAGCCGGCGCGGACCCGGATGCCGCTACCGGGGTCCGGTGGGCCACACCGCTGTCGTGCTGTGCCGATTGCACGTCGAAACCTCCACAGTCTCGTCAGGAGCGCCGATCAGCGGCGACCTGCCCGTTCACCGAGTCGGCGCCGAATTCCCCCGCCGACAGGATCTTGCCCATTTTTTGATACTCACGTCTGGTCGCGTGAAGCAGATGTGCCATGGTCACCTTGCCACCGTCGGCGGCGGCGAGGAAGGCGCCGGCGAGGGCGATGTTGCGGATGTTCCCGCCGGGCAGATCGACCTGCCGCGCCAACAGGTCGAGATCGACCGCCGGGTCCAGCGGTGCCTGCTCGGGCCAGACCTGCGCCCAGATGCGGCGGCGGTCCGCCTCATCGGGGACCGGGAAGTCGATGGTGGCGTGCAGCCGGCGGGTGAACGCGTCGTCGAGGTTCTTCCGCAGGTTCGTCGCCAGGATCACCACTCCCTCGTGCTGCTCCATCCGCTGCAGCAGGTAGCTGACCTCCAGGTTGGCGTACCGGTCGTGCGCGTCGCGGACCTGGGAACGCTTACCGAACATCGCGTCGGCCTCGTCGAAGAAGAGCACCGCGTTGCTGGTGGCGGCCTCGGCGAAGATCCGGGACAGGTTCTTCTCGGTCTCGCCGATGTACTTGCTCACCACCGTCGACAGGTCGATCCGGTACAGATCCAGGCCGAGTTCGTGGGCCAGCACGTCGGCGGCCATCGTCTTGCCGGTGCCGGACGGACCTGCGAACAGCACCGCCAGGCCGCGCCCGTTGGCCAGCTTGCGCTCGAACTCCCAGGACTCGTAGACCAGCGACCGGTAGCGGAGCTGGTTGGCAATCTCCCACAACTGTTCCATCCGGTCGGCGGGCAGCACGATGTCCGACCAGCCGTAGTGCGGCGTGATCCGCTGCGCCAGGTCGGCTAGCTTGCGGTTTGACTGCAGGCGGCACGCCGCGTACAGGTCGTCCTGGGTGATCCCGGGAGCCTCGGGTGTCCGGGCGTACGCCAGGTTGTGAGCGGTCGCCGCGGCGTCGCGGATCTGGCCACCGGTGAGCCGGAACTTGCCGGCGACGGCGGCCAGGTCCAGCGTGCCCTGGTCCGCCTCGGCGAGCGCGCCGCCCCAGATGCGCAGCCGCTCGGGGTAGCCGGGCGAGGGAAACTCCAGCCGGGCGAAGGTCAGGCCCGCCGGCAGGTCGGCCAACTCCCACGAGGTGTCACCGGCCAGAAACGCCGGAGCAGGGTACGCCGCCAGGGCGGACAGCAGCAGCGACAACCGCGGTCGGGCCTGCTCGACGAGCAGGGAGTCGACGTCCGCCCAGCACATCACCGCGCCCTGCAGCCGGGCCTCCCGCTCGACCAGGCCGACCAGCGTGGCGAACTCGTCGAACGGGCGGTCGGCCAGCAGATCGGCCGACACCACCAGCAACGGCGCGTACCAGTGGCGCGCGCACGCCGCCGCGACGCTGCGCCGGCCGACACCGTAGTCCCCCTGGCAGTAGACCACCAGGTCGTCGCCGGCGTGCTCGCTCAGCCTGGCCAGTGTCTTCCCGAACTCCGCCGGGAAGTGCAGATCATCGAGGGTCAGGGTCGGCGCGACGATCCGGGCGTACGGCTGAAGCTGCTCGGCGAGGTCGTCGTCTTCCAGCAGGAACCCGACGACCCGTGGGTCCAACCGGAGGTTGTTACCCAGCAGTGAGTGCACCGGTGCGGTCGGGTCCTCTGTCGACGTGACGAGCCGATGCCGGAGCAACGGTGCCGACGGCGCGAACCGGGCTCGCGCGGCCATCCGCGACTGACGGTCCGCGCACAACATCGTGAGAACGAGATCGACCGTCGGCAGCCGGCGGGTCAGATCGTCGTGCAGGTAGCCGTACAGCCGCTCGTAGCTCCGGTCGATCTCGGGCGCGAGGCAGGCCACGATCACTTCGACGTCGAACGGGGCGAGGTCGAACATTCCGGCCAGCGTGACCAGCCGCAGACCCACACCGCCCCGCAGGCTCTGTGCCACCCGCTCGCCGATCTCGTGGGACAACTTGTCCAGCTCGGCGGCGGTCCTCGGGTCGTCGTCGCCCGGCGGCGCCCAGTCGGGTACACCGTCCAGCAACGCGTCGGCTTCGGCCTCGGAGACATAGAAGGTGGAGAGCTCGCCGCCGGGCCGGGGCCGAGCCTTCCGGACCCGCCTGACCTGCCTACCCAGCACCAGGTCGAGCCGGGAGAGTTCGGCCAGCAGGTGTTCCGTCGAGTTGGCGTACCCCGCACCGTCCATGGATCCCAGCACCTCGTCCCGGTTGTCCCCGACCGGTACATCATTGCCGCCGGAAGCGGCCGGCGCGATCGTGGATACGCCGACAGTCAGCACCGGTCGGCCGCTCCCCGGTCGGATGTCCGCCGCCCGGTCGGCCCGGATCTGCTGGTAGAGGACCGTGGTGTCCACCGACGGGCGCACCCCGAACTCCTGGTCCACCACCGACGTACACAGCTCGTACTGCCGGAGCGCGGCGATCCGGTCGCCGGCGGCGTAGTGCAGCCGCATCAGCTGCCGGTGGGTCCGCTCGCGCGCCGCGTCGTGGCGCAGCACGGTCTGGCCGAGGCCCACGCCCTTGGCGTAGAGACCACGGGCCTCGCAGTAGCCCATGAGCTGTTCCTGCATCGACAGGTAGGTGTCGCGTAGCCGGTCCCGTTCGGAACCACACCAGTCGTGGTACCAGGTGGCGAGGAGGTCTCCACGGTAGAGATCCAGCGCGTGCTCGACCGCATGCGCCTGGTCGTCGGAGAGCGCTTCGCCGGGCACGTCGCGGACCGCCGCGTAGCTCTCCTCGAACGCGTCCACGTCCAGCCAACAGGACGCCTCCGGGTTGATCCGCACCCAGCCGGGGTCGATGACGACGAGTTCGCTCGCCGGGCGCTGGTCGTTCGGCTGGTCCTGCATGCTCGTGTTGAGCCGCCACAGTGCCTGGCGCAGGTACTTGCGGGCAACGCCGGGCTCGGCCCCCGGCCACAGCAGTTCCGAGATGGATTCGCGGGCGTGTGTCCGGTTCCGATGAATGAGCAGGTAGCCGAACAGCTCGAGCGCCTTGCCCGGCGGCGCACTGAGCGGTTGGCCACGCCGGAGGATCGAGACATCGTCAAAGAGTCTCACCTGCACGACGTGTCTCCTTCGTACCGCAACGGCCCGGCCGGCCACCGCCCGCGCGGGCACCGAGCGGCGCTCGCCGTCAGGTTGCCGCACGTCGTCCCCGGGGCACCGTAGCAATCAGGACATACGGGCGCTACGCTACTCCACGATGGTCTGACTGGTCACCACTTCTGTCGTCGACTGGCCACTCGGCCACGACACCCGGGTCGTCGGTCGGCCCCGACAGAATGCCTCCGCATCGACGTGACGGGTGGTCCTTCCGGCCCTTGGATCCGCGGTGACGAAGAGATGCGGACTGTCCCGGCACCCGCAGGCCGGCGGTCAACGCGCCCGTCGCCCCATCTGACTCACCAGCGCCTGGGTACGCCCCACCAGATCCGCGAGCTCCCGCCAGCTCGGCGCCGGCATGATGTCCGTTCCGAGTTGCGTGCCCAACTCCAGTCCGGCGAACCGGACCAGCGCGTCGAACCTGCCGGCGATGTCGGCAGCTGCCGTGTCCCCGACACCCATCTGTGCGACGGGATCCGTCCGTGCGCCCCGCCCCGGTCCTGCCCTTGTCGACCCGCCGCAAGCTGGGGCCGATGGCCAACCGTCGAGGAACATCCGTGCGTCCGCGTCCGGCAGCGTGGCGAGCCGCCGGTCGGGCAACCGCAGCGTCTCCCCCCGCGTCCGCCATCAGCATCCAACCGGCGGCGGTATCGGCCACCAACAGCGGCGGCACCGCGTCGGGCCGGCGGGCGGCGATGCCATTGAGCCCCACCGCCAGGCGACACCGGTTTCTGTTCCAGCGTGATCCCCCAGGGGGATTCTTATCCCGCAACGGGATCACGATGAAAACGTGTCGCCGCCCCAGAGACGGCGTCCGGTAGCCGACAGGAGCCTGGCCTCGACACCGTCCCCGACGACCGCTGCCGCCGAACCAGGATGAACCATCCCAATGCGGCGAAGACGACGAGCAGCGCCACCGCGAACAGGGCCGTTCCGAGCCAATGCGGCACCGGGACAAGAAACGGGACTTGCTGGATGAGCAGACCCGCGCCGAGCGACGCTTGGCACCCACCGTTGCGGACCGGCAGAGACCGCTGGCTCATCGTCGGTCGAACGAAGCGAAGCCGGGACAGGGGTGATCGACGCGTCACGGCGGTGTGGACACCGAGAACGATCAGAAGGAGGCCGCAGAAAGTCAGCACCAGGCGGGCAGCCACCAACAGGGGATCGGCGTCACTCAGGCTCATGCGGCAATCAATCAGCTGGATGTCAAGGCCGCAAGTCGATCTGGCCCCACCGAGGGCCGGACGGGCTGGCCCTCGGTGACGCTCCGTCGCTGGTCGGGATGGGTGGGCGCGGCAGGTTTCGAACCTGCGACCCCTCGCTTGTAAGGCGAGTGCTCTCCCACTGAGCTACGCGCCCGGGCATCACAAGAACTGCCGGCCCGGCGGCGGCCAGTTTACCCTGCCGTCTCCGGCGCGGCGCGACCGAGTTCCCGGCGGTCGGCGACCGTACGGCCGGCAAGCGGACTGCCCCGGCCCGCGGGGCCCGCCGGACGGTAGCGGGTCCCGCAGGGTCGGACGCTGGTCAATCGGCCCGGAGGCTGGTCAGTTGTCCGTGACGCGGGTCAGTTGGCCAGGTCGGCCAGCGCCTTGCGCCACACGGCCTGGTCACGGGCCTGACCCGGCCCGTTCATCTCGGCGAAGCGGACCACGCCGGTCATGTCGATCAGGAACGTGCCCCGGTTGGCGATCCCGGCGGCGTCGTTGAACACCCCGTACGCCTGGGCGACCGCGCCGTGCGGCCAGAAGTCGGCGAGCAGCGGGAACTGGAATCCTTCCTGCTCCGCCCAGATCTTGTGGGTGTAGACGGAGTCCACGCTGACGGTGAGCGTCTGCACGTCGTCGTTGACGTAGGCGTCGATGTTGTCCCGGACCTCCTGCAGCTCGCCCTGGCAGGTGCCGGTGAACGCGAGCGGGTAGAAGATCAGCAGGACCGCCTGCCGACCCCGGAAGTCGGCCAGCCGCATCTCCTGGTTGTTCTGGTTCTTGAGGGTGAAATCCGGTGCCGGCGTGCCGACCTCGACGGGCATGTGCGCTCCTTCACTCACTTCTTGGCCTTGGCCCCACGGCGCAGTACCAGCCGTGCGGCACTCCAGTCCTTGCCGGCGTTGACCATGGAAGTCTGTTGCAGTCCGGCGCTGGGCGCGGACTCGCTGATGTCACTCGGCTCGACGTGGCCGTCACGCCCGGCCTTGGGCGTCAGCAGCCACACCACCCCGTTGTCGGCCAGCGGGCCGAGCGAGTCGACGAGCAACTCGAACAGGTCTCCGTCACCGTCGCGGTACCACAGCAGCACCGCGTCGACGACCTCGTCGGTGTCCTCGTCAACCAACTCGCCGCAGCGGTCGGTCAGGGCGTCGCGGAGATCCTGGTCGACGTCGTCGTCGTAACCCATCTCCATGACCACCATGCCCGGCTCGATGCCGAACCGGTCCGCCAGGCTCCGTACGCCGTCGGCGGCCTGACCAGCGGTCGCGCTCACTGTTACTTGCCTCCTCGTCTTGAGCTGCCGGTATCCGTCGGACACCGATAGCGGGTAGTTCACACAGTTGTGCCGCCCGGCGCAAGTGGCGCACCGAGTTCACCGGAATTTACCGTGCCAGCAGCGCTCGGGCACCCTGGGTGATGGCATCTTCGCCGACCAGCACCTGGTTGGCGACCGGGCCGAGGGGGACGTAGGTGTCCAATGCCGCTATCCGGGCAGCGGCTCCGACGTACCCGGCTTCGACCAGCGCTGCCAGCACCCCCTCACCGACCCCGCCGGAGCGGCGGGTCTCGTCGACCACCAGCACCCGGCCGGTCGCCGTCGCCTCGCGGATGATGTCGGCCACCGGCAGCGGCATGAGCCAGCGCAGGTCGACGACCCGGCAGCCGGCCCCTTCGGCGGCCAGCCGGGCCGCGACTCGCAACGACATCCGTACGCCGTTGCCGAAGGTGATCACCGTCAGGTCCTCGCCGCTGCCGACGGAGTAGCTGCGGGCCCGGCCGACCGGGATGTGCCGGGCGCCCCACTCCCCTGGCGGGGTGTACGGTGCCAGCCACAGTCCGTCATCCGGACTGTGCAGGTCACGGGTGTCGTAGAGGGCGACGGGCTCCAGGAAGACGCACACACTGCCGTCGACCGCCGCGCTGGCCAGGCAGGACCGCAGCAGCCCGGCGGCGTCGTCGGCCCGGGCCGGCACGGCCAGCACCAGGCCGGGGATGTCGCGCAGCACCGCAAGCGAGTTGTCGTTGTAGAGATGTCCGCCGAGGCTCTCCTGGTAGGCCAGACCGGGCACCCGCAGCACCATCGGGTTGCGGTAGCCGCCCCGGGAGAGGAACTGCAGCGCGGCGGCCTCACCGCGCAGCTGGTCCTCGGCGCTGTGCAGGTGGCTCAGGTACTGGATCTCCGGTACCGGCAACTGACCGGCCAGTCCGGCGCCGAGTCCAATGCCGAGGATCGTGGTGCCGTCGCCGGTGGTGTCGAAGACGCGGTGGACGCCGAACCGATCCTGCAGCCCGGCGGTGACGCCGTACACGCCGCCCTTGACGGCGACGTCCGCACCGAACACGGTCATCGCCGGGTACGCCAGTAAACCGTCGGCGAGCGCTGCGGTGATCGTCTGGGCCAGGGTCATTGGCCCGCGTTCCTCCGGCAGCCGGGTGCCGAGGGTGGTGGCGCGGGTGGTGGCCGCCGCTCCGGCCGCGCGGGCACCGGTGTCGGCGACCACCCGGGCGACCCGGATCGGCCGGCGCGGGGCGAGAGTGGCCACGACCTGTCCGGCGGTGTCGAGCTTGGCCTCCCCGATGACCTCCTCGGCGACCTTGCGCACCTGCCAGCCGACTTCGTCGTACCGGGAAATGATCTCGTCGGGGCTGGCCAGGCCGGCGGCGACCAGCAACCGCGCGCTGCCGACCAGCGGGTCTCGGGCGACGTCGCGGTCGATCTCCTCGGCCGACCGGTACGCCGATTCGACGTCGACGCCACTGTGCCCCATCAGCCGGACGGTGGACAGGTGCAGCACCGCCGGCCGGCGGTGCTCGCGGACCCAGGCGGCAGCCTCGGCGGCGACGTCGTAGGTGGCCGCCAGGTCGCACCCGTCGGCGGCGAAGTACCGCAGTCCTGGTCGGCAGCGCAGCGTCTCGGCGACCCAGCCGTCCGGCGACCGTACGCTGCCGCCCAGTCCGTTGTCCTCGCAGACGAACAGCACCGGCGTGGACAGCCCCGCGTGGTCGGCCCAGCCGGCGGTGTTGAACGCCGACGTGGCGGCGGCGTGGTTAACTGCCGCGTCGCCGAAGCTGCAGACCACGATGGCGTCGTCCGGCCAGGGCAGCCGGGGTTCCAGGTACGGCCGGCCGACTGCGGCTGACCGGGCCAGCCCTGGTTGACGTTGCCGGACGGTCGGCACCATCCGGCGCATCTGGTCGATGCCGAGCGCGGTCCCGACCGCCCGGGGCAGGTGCCCGCCGGCGGTGCCGGCGGTGGGCACGACGTTGATCGCGGTGTTGCCGAACACCTTGCCCCGGCCGCCGGTGGTCGGGTCGGAGGCGGAGGCGACGGCGCCGCGCAACACGTCCCAGGCGGCGTCGGTGACCGGGTCGGTGCCGGGTGCGCAAGCGTCGGTGCCGGCCACGGGGTCGGCCGCGTCGGAGCGAAGGCCCGGCTCGACGCCGGGCTCGTGGCCGGCGGCGAGGCCGGCCTGGGCGAGCCGGGCGCAGTAGAAGCCACCGGACCGGTAGTGCAGTAGCGCCGGGTCGGTCACCCGGACGGCAGCGGCCAGCGCCGCGTTGCCCTCGTGGCCGGACGAGCCGAGTGTGTAGAAACCTTCTCCGAAGCTGCGCAGCCAGCGTTTGGCCAGGTCGAGATGGCGGCTGGTGAGTTGGGCGTCGAACAGCGCCAGCGCGGACTGCCCGGTGAGCAGGGTGCCGTCGCGTACCGGTTGTTCGGGTGCCCGTCGGTCCGGCGCGGTGTCCATCGCGGCGACCGCGGTGCGGAACCGTTCGTCGAGGTCCTGCGGGGTGGTCACGTCGGACAGCATTACCGACGCCCGCCAGGCGCGGCCACCGGGCGGCGGACGGGCCGCCACTGGGCCGGGTCGGGGCAGACTGCAGCGCCGCTGGTGGCCGGGGAGGTCATGGTCGCGATGCTACGCGGCAGCCCGGCAAACGGCAGCGCAGCCGCGCCGCCAGGCGCGGCTTGGACACGGCAGCGCAGCCGCGCCGCCAGGGGGGTCACTTGCGGGCGGCGGATAGCATAAGGTTCAGTACGTTCTGAACGTTCGTAACAACCGTTGATCGTAACAACCGTTGATCGTCACAGCCGTTGATCGTCACAGCCGTTGATCGTCAAACGCTTCGAGGCGCAGCGTCGACAACCCGAGTCAAGGAGGCGAGGTCCGATGGCTGACCCGGCCATCCGTACCGAGCAGTTGATCAAGACCTACGGCCGTAACCGCGGCCTTACCGGTCTCGACCTACAGGTCGAGACCGCCGAGGTGTACGGGTTCCTCGGCCCCAACGGGGCCGGCAAGTCCACCACCATCCGGCTGCTGCTGGATCTGATCCGCCCGACCAGCGGCACCGTGCGGGTGCTGGGGCTCGACCCGCACGCCGACGGTGTCCCGCTCCGCCGACGGATCGGCTACCTGGCCGGCGACTTCATCGTGGACGGCCGGCAGACCGGCCACGAACTCCTCACCTACCTGGGTAACCTGCGCGGCGGCGTGCCGAAGGCCCGGATCGCAGAGCTGGCCGACCGGCTCGACCTCGACCTCGGTCGGCGGATCAAAGGGTTGTCCAAGGGCAACCGGCAGAAGGTCGGCGTCGTGCAGGCCTTCATGCACTCCCCCGAGCTGCTCATCCTCGACGAGCCGACCAGCGGTCTGGACCCCTTCCTCCAGCAGGAGTTCGTCGCGATGGTCCGTGAGGCTAAGGCCGCCGGGCAGACCGTCTTCATGTCATCGCACGTGATGAGCGAGGTGCAGCAGACCGCCGACCGGGTCGGCATCATCCGCGACGGCCGGCTGATCACCGTCGAACGGGTCGAGGACCTACGGGAACGAGCGGTACGCCGGATCGAGATCGTCTTCGACGCACCGGCGCCGGTCGACGAGTTCGCGATGGTTCCCGGGCTCAGCGACGTCGTGGTGCGCGACAACCGGCTCAGTTGCCGGCTCGACGGGCGAGCCGATCCGCTGATCAAGGCGGCGAGCCGGCACACCGTCGTCAGTTTCCTGGCCGAGGAGCCCGACCTGGAGGACCTCTTTTTCACCTACTACGAGCGGACGGAGACCGACGGTGTTGCTGCGTAACCCGTTCACCAAAGCGCTGCGCGACAACCGCCGGTCCATGCTGGGCTGGGCGGTGTCGATCGCAGCGGTCGGCACCATGTACGCCGCGTTCTGGCCGACCATGCAGACACCGGAGATGGCGGATGCGCTGGCCGCGTATCCGGAAGGGATGCTGGAGGTACTCAACTTCGACGACGTCACCAGCCCTGCCGGCTATCTCGGCAGCGCCGTCTACGGGCTGCTCATCCCCCTGCTCGTTGCAGTGTTCGGGATCGCCGCCGGGGCCCGGGCGATCGCCGGTGACGAGGAGGCCGGGTCGCTGGACCTGCTGCTCGCCCACCCGGTCAGCCGGGCGCGGGCCGCGCTCCAGCGGTTCGCCGCGCTGGTGGTCGGACTGGTGCTCACCGGGGCGCTGCTGTGGCTGGCGCTGGTGGCGATCCGTGGTCCGGCCGAGTTCACCGCCGTCGGGGTCGCTGCGCTGGCCGCGATGACCCTGCATCTGGTGCTGTTCGGCACCGCGTTCGCCGCCCTGGCGTACGGCGTGGGGGCCGCTACCGGCAGCCGGGCGACGGCGCTCGGCGGCGGCGCGGCGGTCGCCGTGCTCGGCTACCTCGCCAACGCCGTCCTGCCCCAGGTCGACGCGTTGGCGTGGGCCCGCCACGTCTCCCCGTTCCACTGGTACCTCGCCGGCGATCCGCTGGTGAACGGGGTGCAGGTCGGCGGCGTACTGCTGCTCGCCGGCTTCGCCGCGGTCTGCGTCGCAGTCGGCACCTGGCGCTTCACCCGCCGCGACATCGCCGTGTGAGGATTCCGCCGGCTGGCCGGTCGGGTGGATGCGGCACCTGCCGTGCCCACCCGGCCGGACCGACCCGGCTGCCACACTGGCAGGCATGGACTCCGACGTGATCTCCATCCGGACCGGCTCCCGGCCCGTGGTGCGCGACATCACCGCCGAGGCGGGGCGGTTCGTCGCCGGACGCGGCGACGGGCTGCTGCACGTGTTCGTACCGCACGCCACCGCCGGCATCGCGATCATCGAGACCGGTGCTGGCTCCGACGACGATCTGCTCACCGCCCTGGACCAGCTGCTGCCCACCGACGACCGCTGGCAGCACCGGCACGGCTCGCCCGGGCACGGCCGGGACCATGTGCTGCCGGCGTTCGTCGCCCCGTACGCGACGTTGCCGGTGCTCGACGGCCGGCTCGCTCTCGGCACCTGGCAGTCGGTCTGTCTGGTCGACCCGAACGGGGACAACGCCGACCGCAAGGTCCGGTTCTCCTTCCTCGCCGGCTGACCCGCGCTGCCCGGAGCCGGTCGAAGTTACCGTCTGGTACCTGTGTCCCAGATCGCCTCTATGGCGACCGCACGTGACGCAACCGGCCTCCAGGGGGCAGGATGGTCAGCAGAGACCTATCCCACACACAACTGAGGGAACGCCTGTGGCCACGGAACGCAAGCGCCCGGTGATCAGCGACGGCCTGCCGAGCCAGCTTCCGGACATCGACCCTGAAGAAACCAGCGAATGGGTCGAGTCACTCGACGGAGTGATCGACGAACGCGGCGCCAAACGCGCCCGCTACGTCATGCTGCGCCTGCTCGAACGGGCTCGGGAGCGTCAGGTCGGGGTGCCGCCACTGACCACCACCGACTACATCAACACGATTCCGCCGGAACGCGAACCCTGGTTCCCCGGCGACGAGATGATCGAGCGGCGGATCCGCGCGTACATCCGGTGGAACGCCGCGGTGCTGGTGCACCGCGCGCAGCGGCCGGAGATAGGCGTCGGTGGCCACATCTCCACGTACGCCAGCGCGGCGTCCCTCTACGAGGTGGGGATGAATCACTTCTTCCGTGGCAAGCAGCACCCCGGCGGCGGTGACCACATCTTCTTCCAGGGGCACGCCTCCCCCGGCATGTACGCCCGCGCCTTCGTCGAGGGCCGGCTGTCGGAGCAGCGCCTCGACGGCTTCCGGCAGGAGCTGTCGCACGCCGGGCTCGGCGGCGGCCTGCCGTCGTACCCGCACCCGCGACTGATGCCGGACTTCTGGGAGTTCCCCACCGTCTCGATGGGCCTCGGCGCGATCAACGCCATCTACCAGGCCCGGTTCAACCGGTACCTGCAGCACCGGGGCATCAAGGACACCTCCGACCAGCATGTGTGGGCGTTCCTCGGCGACGGTGAGATGGACGAGCCGGAGTCGCTCGGCGCGATCGGGGTGGCCGCCCGCGAGGAGCTGGACAACCTCACCTTCGTGATCAACTGCAACCTGCAGCGGCTAGACGGCCCGGTGCGCGGTAACGGCAAGGTGATGCAGGAGCTGGAGGCGTTCTTCCGGGGTGCCGGCTGGAATGTGATCAAGGTCGTCTGGGGTCGGGAGTGGGATCCGCTACTCGCCGCGGACACCGACGGCGCGCTGGTCAACCTGATGAACACCACGCCGGACGGCGACTACCAGACCTACAAGGCCGAGTCCGGCGCGTACGTACGGGAGCACTTCTTCGGCCGCGACCCGCGTACCCGCAAGATGGTCGAAGGGCTGTCCGACGACGAGATCTGGAACCTCAAGCGCGGCGGACACGACTACCGCAAGCTGTACGCGGCGTACAAGGCAGCGACCGAGCACACCGGCCAGCCGACGGTGATCCTGGCCAAGACGATCAAGGGCTGGACGCTCGGCGAGCACTTCGAGGGCCGCAACGCCACCCACCAGATGAAGAAGCTGACCCTGGACGACCTGAAGACCTTCCGGGACCGGCTCTACCTGGACGTGCCGGACGAGCAGTTGGAAGCCAACCCGTACCTCCCGCCGTACCTGCGCCCGGCCGACGATTCCCCGGAAATGACCTACCTGCAGGAGCGCCGCAAGGCCCTCGGCGGGTACGTGCCGACCCGGCGCACCGCCGCCCGCCCGCTGGCGGTGCCGGGCAGTGAGCGGTTCAGTGACGTCAAACGCGGCTCCGGCAAGCAGAAGGTCGCCACCACGATGGCCTTCGTCCGGCTACTCAAGGACATCATGAAGGACCGCGAGTTCGGCAAGCGGTGGGTGCCGATCATCCCGGACGAGGCGCGGACGTTCGGCATGGACTCGCTGTTCCCGACGCATAAGATCTACTCACCGCACGGGCAGAAGTACACCGCGGTGGACCGGGAGCTGTTCCTGTCGTACAAGGAGTCGACCGCCGGGCAGATCCTGCACGAGGGGATCAACGAGGCCGGGTCGGTGGCGTCGTTCACCGCCGCCGGCACGTCGTACGCCACCCACGACGAGCCGATGATCCCGCTGTACATCTTCTACTCGATGTTCGGCTTCCAGCGCACCGGTGACGCGTTCTGGGCGGCGGCCGACCAGATGGCCCGCGGCTTCGTCCTCGGGGCCACCGCCGGGCGGACCACGCTCAACGGCGAGGGCCTGCAGCACGAGGACGGTCATTCGCAGCTGCTCGCCGCAAGCAACCCGGCGGTGGTCGCCTACGACCCGGCGTTCGCGTTCGAGATCGCCCACATCGTGGAGAACGGCCTGCACCGGATGTACGGAGAGTCGCCGGAGAACATCTTCTACTACCTGACGGTGTACAACGAGCCGATCGTGCAGCCGGCTCAGCCGGACGGGCTCGACGTGGAGGGCCTGCTCAAGGGGCTCTACCGGTACGCGGCGGCACCGCAGGTGAGCCGGGCCGACGGCGGCGAAGCGCCCCGGGCGACGATCCTCGCCTCCGGCACCGGTATGCAGTGGGCGCTCAAGGCGCAGCAGCTGCTCGCCGAGGACTGGGGGGTGGCCGCCGACGTGTGGTCGGTGACCTCCTGGACCGAGCTGCGTCGGGACGCGGTGGCCTGCGAGGAGCACAACCTGCTCAACCTGGGCGGTGAGACGCGGGTTCCGCATGTACGCACGGCGCTGGCCGACGCACCGCAGTCGGTGGTCGCGGTCAGCGACTGGATGCGGGCGGTGCCGGATCTGATCGCCCGGTGGATTCCGGGCGACTACACCTCGCTGGGCACCGACGGGTTCGGGTTGTCGGACACCCGGCACGCGTTGCGGCGCCACTTCCATGTCGACGCCGAGTCGGTGGCCGTGGCGACGTTGCGGCAGTTGGCGTTGCGCGGCGAGGTGCCGGCCGAGGTGCCGGCTGGCGCCGCCAAGAAGTACGCGATCGACGACGTCAACGCCGCTCCGGTCGGGGAGACCGGCGGCGACTCCTGATCGATCCACGGCCGACCACGGCCGACGGGCCCTGGCGGGTGACCGCCGGGGCCCGTTCGCGCGGTCGGGTCGGTCAGCAGATGTTGGTCCGGTCGCCGGCGCTGGCGGCGTGCCGGGCGGCGGCCAGGTCGGACAGGCGCCCCAGGGAGGTCTCCAGGTCGGCACCGACCCGGTGCTTGCCGAGTCGCAGCAGGGTCGCGCTGACCTGGCCGGCCGGCCACCGTACGACGGTCAACCGCACGGCGGTGCCGTCCCCCTCCGGGGTGAGTTCGACCTGCACCTCGGTACGGGCCTCGGCTCGCAGGCCGGGGCCGGCGGCGCGTTCCCGCCAGGCGATCAGCTTGGGCGGCTGGAACTCGATGACCTCGGCGTCCGCGGCGGCGCCGTCCGAGGTGTGCACCCGCATCCGGCGGATGTCGCCGCCGATCACCTCGGCCTGGCGGACGCCGGCGAGCCAGTCCGCCAGCAACGCGGCCTGCCCGACCACCTCCCAGACGGTGTCGATCGGGGCCTCCGCCCGTCCGCTGCGTTCGATGAGGATCATCTGCCTGCCTGTCTCTGCCTGCTCGTCCTGACAGGCGCAGCCTAAATCACATTCTCCACAAAAGGTGCAGACTTCGCTGTTCGCCCGGCCGGCACCGCGACCGCCGCACGCCGACCGGGGCCGACCGGAGCCAACGGCAGTGACCGGACCTGGCCGTCGGGCGGGGATCGGCCGCCCGTAGGCTGGGGCCGTGACGGTACGCGTACGCTTCGCCCCATCCCCCACCGGTATGTTCCATGTCGGCGGTGCCCGGTCAGCACTGCAGAACTGGATCTACGCCAAGCAGCACGGGGGCGTGTTCGTACTTCGGGTGGAGGACACCGATGCGGCCCGCAACCGCCCCGAGTGGATCGAGGGGATCCTCAGCGCGCTGGACTGGATCGGCATCCGTCGTGGTTCGTACGAGGGGCCGTACTTCCAGTCGACCAACGCCGGCGAGCACCGCGCGGCGGCCGACCGGCTGCACCAGTCCGGGCGTGCCTACTACTGCGACTGCGCCCGCGCCGACGTGCAGGCCCGCACCGGCAGCGAGTACCGCGGGTACGACGGGTTCTGCCGCGACCGGGGTCTCGACGCCGGTGCTGGACGGGCCCTGCGGTTCCGCACTCCGGACACCGGCAGCACCACGGTCGTCGACCTGATCCGCGGCGAGCCGACGTTCGAGAACCAGTTGATCGAGGACTTCGTCATCGCCCGGGGCGACGGCTCACCGGTCTTCCTGCTGGCCAACGTGGTCGACGACATCTCCCAGGGGATCACCCATGTGATCCGCGCCGAGGAGCACCTGCCGAACACCCCGAAACAGCAACTGCTCTGGGCAGCACTCGGGGTCAAGCCACCGGTCTGGGCGCACGTACCGGTGGTCGTCAACGAGAAACGCCAGAAGCTGTCCAAGCGCCGCGACAAGGTGGCGCTGGAGGCGTACCGCGACGAGGGGTACCTCGCCGACGCGATGCGCAACTATCTGATGCTGCTCGGCTGGGCGCCGAGCAACGACCGGGAGATCGTGCCCTGGTCGGTGATCGAGGAAGAGTTCCGGCTGGAGGGGGTGAACCCGTCCCCGGCGTTCTTCGACGAGCGAAAGCTACGCGCCTTCAACGGCGAGTACATCCGGGCGCTGCCGGTCGAAGACTTCATCGCTGCCTGCCAGCCCTGGCTGACCGGGACTCCGTCGGCACCGGCGCCGACCGGCAGCGGTATCGCGCCGCCGCCGTGGCGGGCGACCGACTACGACCCGACGACGTTCGCGGCGGTCGCCCCGCTCGCTCAGACCAGGATCGCCGTACTCAGCGAGATCGTCGCCAACGTCGATTTCCTCTTCCTCGACGTCCCGGTGATCGACGACGCCGCGTGGGCAAAGGCGATGAAGGACGGCTCGGCCGACCTGCTGGACGCGACGATCGCCGCGTTCGCGGCGCTGCCGGACTGGTCCGCCGAGCCGTTGAAGGCGGCCCTGGAGCAGGTCGGCGCCGGTCGTGGCCTCAAACTCGGCAAGGCCCAGGCACCGGTACGGGTCGCGGTGACCGGCCGATCCGTCGGGCTACCGCTGTTCGAGTCGCTGGAAGTCCTCGGGCCGGAGCGCACGTTGCGTCGGCTGCGCGACGCGCGCGCCCGGCTCGACTGACGCTGCGACGGTCAGGTCAGGTGCTACGGCGGCGGACGAAGAACGCTCCGGCCGCCACGGCGACCAGCAGGACGACGGCACCGACCAGCCACGGCCACCAGGGCGTCGACTCGGTGGAGCTGGTCGCCTGCGGCGTCGGCGCCGGGGTCACCTCCGGTGTCGGTTCGGCGGCGGTGGGGCTGGGCACCCCGGTCGGTGACGGATCAGCGGTCGGCTCGACACCGACCGTCAAAGTGAAGGCAAGTGTGCCTTTGACCCAGTGCCCATCAGTAGACAACACATTGTAGTCCACTGTGTATTCGCCGACGGGTCCGGGACGGAACGGCACGCTCACCGCCTTGCCGTCCACTACGGGCGCCCCGGTGGACGCCGCAGCGCCGTCCGGACCGGTCACACTCAGTTCGGTCTGCTCCTGGTTGAGATTGGCCAGAAAGGTGAGGCGGACCGTCTCGGGTGCCTGCGCAAGCTCCGCGCCGTCAGCCGGATCGCTCCCAGTCAGCACGTTGTGCGCCTGGGCCGGTGCTGCCCCGAGCAGCACCGCGAGCATCCCGACGAACACCGCGAGCAACACCCCTGGTACGCGTACCACCCTGTCCCCCACCTGTTGCGATCGCCCGATACGATCGGTCGCCAGACAACGTACCGGGCCGCCATCGGCCGACCTCCCTGGTTGGTCGGTCACCGGTCGTCGATAGTTCCCGAAAAATCCGTCCAGCGGGTGCAACCGTCCAGGGTCATGCGGAGTCTCTCACAGTGAGGGTCCGCGCCCCCGCCCGCCGCTGATTACGTCGGGCAGCCATCGGGTAGTGAGCACATCGACTAGGGACCTGACCTCCGCGGGGCGAGGGAGTTGACCATGGGACAGCGGGCAGCCAGCCGTCTCTTAGCGGCCGGTGCGCTGCTCCTGGCATTCGGCACGTCCATTTTGTCGGCGAACCGGGTGTACGCGGCACCACCTGCACCAACGACCGTCACCATCGAAGGTGACGACCTGCCGGAGCCGCTCGCCGTGCACGCCGACGCCGACGCCGAGTTGTTCGCGGCCGTGCTGAGCCAGGTCAGCTGGCTCACCGGACCGGGTCAGACCAGTTCCCCGGAGCCGGGTGACCTCGGCCCGAAGTACCTGGTCGTGGTCATGGTGGCGGACGAGCCACACCGCACCTACGAGCTGTATCCGCTGGCCGAGGGTGGCCCGCGCGCGTTCCGACCGGCGGAGCAGCCCGGTGACGGCAAGACCACGGCCGGCTGGTTCTTCGGCCGGCTGACGATGTCCGAGACGCTGCGGGCGGCCGGCGCACCGCTGCCGGCCCGCCCGGACAGCATCAGCGGTGGCATCGGCGGCGGTGAACGGGTGATCCCGGAGGACGCGCTCAACCCAGGTGAGGACATCGACAAGATGCTCACCGACCTGCGACAGGTCATGATGCTCAACGCCGCCGTGGTAGTCGGCATCACCCTGGGTATCGCGGGGATCGCCCTGCTGGTACGCCGCCGGACCAGGTGACCGGCCGGGCCGTGCAGGTGACCGGCCGGGCCGTGCAGGTGACCGGCCGGGCCGTGTCAGCACCAGCGGTGCGGCGGGCGTTCCCGACGTACCACCCGGGAGTTCGGCCGGACCCCGAGGTGACGGTGCGCGCTCGCCCAGCCCCGTTGCCCCGCGCAGCAGGTCGACGGCGGCCGCGGGTCGGCCGGGCCGCCCCGGCCGGTTCCCTGCCCGGTCAACGTCCGACCGGGTGACGGTTGGTCCCGCTCCCCCGGATGGTCCCGCTCGACGCCGCCGCTGTGGCCAGCCCCCAGGTACGCCATCACGAACTCCTCACCTCGCACGAGCCGTCCCGAGACGACACCTTGCCAGGTACCAGGCCGGCCGCCGCCGGCCCCCCCGCCCGTGGTGACCAGAGGCGGGCAGCCAGCGCCACCACCGTCACCGCCGCCAAGGCGCCGCCGATCACGTCGACCGGCCAGTGCGCGAGCAGCACCAGCCGGGTCGCCGCGATGAACAGCGCGCCAGCTCCGGCGAGCACCGCCACCAGCAACCGCCCGGTACGCCGTACCCCGGGCCAGACCAGCAGGACGACCGCGAACGCCGCAGCCGCGGCGTTGGTGGTGTGCCCGCTGGGGAAGCCGTTGGCGGCGATCGTCACGAAGCCGTCCGCCGGGCGGGGCCGGTGCAGCAGCCACTGCCCCAGTTGCCAGCTGACCGGGGCCGCGACGGTCACCGTCGCGCAGAACCAGGCCCGGGGCCGGTCCCGGCGCAGTGCGAACAGGGTGGTCGCGGCGACTCCGACGGCCAGGAACGACAGCGTCGCCGCCAGATCGGTGGCGGCCCGCAGGACCGCCACCAGCGTCGGCCGGTCGGCGGCGTAGGCCCGCAGCCCGTCGGTCACCGGGGCGTCCAGTCGGGCGACCAACGCGGGAGCCACCACCAGACCGGTGGTCAGCGCCGCGAGGACGAGCAGGGCCAGCAGCGGTACGACCAGCGGCGGACGGGCGATCATCAGCACATGTTGGCACGGCCGGCGCGGGCGTGCCCGCTGGCCGTGACACCCTGACGGGGTGGCGACCAAGCGCAACGACGCCGGGCTCACCGCGACCCTGCGTCGTATCGAGCGGTCGGCCGGGGCACTGGCGACCGCGAGCGTGGCCCGGATGGACGAGACCCTGCCCTGGTTCCGGGAGCTGCCCGCCGACCAGCGTTCCTGGGTGATGGTGATCGCCCAGGCCGGGGTGCGGTCCCTGGTGGAGTGGCTGCGCGACGGTGGCGGCGCGAACGGGAGCCCGCAGGAGGTCTCCGACGAGGTCTTCGCCGCGGCGCCGCGGGCGCTGGCCCGGTCGATCAGCCTGCAGCACACTGTCGCCCTGATCAAGGTCACCATCGACGTGGTCGAGGCGCAGGTGCCGCACCTGGCCGCGACCGGCGAGGAGTCGCTGCTGCGCGAGGCGGTGCTGCGGTTCTCCCGGGAGATCGCCTTCGCCGCCGCCCGGGTGTACGCGCGGGCGGCGGAGTCGCGCGGCGCCTGGGACGCCCGGCTGCAGGCGCTGCTGGTCGACGCGCTGCTGCGCGGCGACTCGTCGGACGTGCTGGCCAGCCGGGCCGCCGCGCTGGGCTGGACCGATGCCTCGCCGGTGTCGGTGGTGGTGGGGCGGTCACCGGGCGGCGAGGTCAGCGCGGTTCTGCAGATCGTCTACCGGGCCGCCCGGCGGATCGGGGTGGAGACGATCGGCGGCGTGCACAATGACCGGCTGGTGGTGGTGCTGGGCGGGGCGGCCGATCCCGCGGCGGCGACCGGCAAGCTGCTGAGCGCGTTCGGCGCCGGCCCGGTGGTGGTCGGACCGATGGTGGCCAGCCTGGACGAGGCGACCGAGTCGGCTCGGGCGGCGCTGGCCGGATACCGAGCGGCGCCGGCCTGGCCGGCGGCGCCCCGCCCGGTCGCGGCGACCGATCTGCTGCCGGAGCGGGCCCTCGCCGGTGATCCCGAGGCCCGCCGTCGGCTGCGCCGCGACGTGTACGGAACCCTGGTCCGGGCCGGCGGGCAACTGCTGGAGACCCTGGACGCGTTCTTCGCCGCCGGGGCCGTGCTGGAGGCGACAGCGCGGGCACTGTTCGTACATCCGAACACGGTGCGTTACCGGATGCGGCGCATCGGTGAGGTGACCGGGCTGTCGCCGTTCGCCGCCCGCGACGCGTACGCGCTGCAGATGGCCCTGGCGATCGGCCGGCTGGATCCCCCGCCGCTGCTGCGCACCTCGCCTGACTGAACGCGCTTCCGAGCAACATTTGCGGGCAAAAGACGTGCACATCCGACGATATTTGTAGGAATCCTCCAACGGCGGTAGTGCGGATTGGTATCTCAGCGCACCCAAGTGACCCGTGGGTATCAGGAAGAGTCATAGCCGTGCTCGCCGTACTCTCCCCCGGCCAGGGGTCCCAGAAGCCCGGCTTCCTCACCCCGTGGCTCGACCTGCCCGGCGCCGAGGCCCGCCTGCGGTGGTGGTCCGCGCTCGCCGGGGTCGACCTGGTGCACCTCGGCACCACCGCCGACGCCGACGAGATCAAGGACACCGCTCGCACCCAGCCGCTGCTGGTCGCCGCGGCCCTGCTCGCCGCCGAACACCTGCCTGGCGGATCACCGGCCGGGCACCGTCGGGGCGGGCTGTACGACGTCGCCGTCGTCGCCGGTCACAGCGTCGGCGAACTCGCCGCCGCGTCGCTGGCCGGGGTCCTGCCCGCCGAGTCGGCCATCACGCTGGCCGCGGTCCGGGGCCGGGAGATGGCCGCCGCCTGCGCGCTGGAACCCTCCGGGATGGCCGCCGTGCTCGGCGGCGACCGGGACGAGGTGCTGGCCGCGATCGACCGTCACGGACTGCACCCGGCGAACCACAACGGAGCCGGTCAGATCGTGGTGGCCGGAGCCACCGGCCAACTGGAGAAGTTCGTCGCCGAGCCGCCGGCCCGGGTCCGGGTGGCGGTGCTGCAGGTAGCCGGGGCGTTCCACACCCCGTACATGGCCCCGGCCGAGCAGGCGCTCGCGAGCGTCGCCGCCGGGATCATCCCGGCCGACCCCACCCGAATTCTGCTGTCCAACCTGGATGGCGCGGCCGTCGACCACGGCCGGGAACTGCTGCAACGCCTCGTCCGGCAGGTGACCGCACCGGTGCGCTGGGATCTGTGCATGCACACCCTGGCGGACCTCGGTGTCACCGGAATACTGGAGCTGCCACCGGCCGGCACCCTCGCCGGTCTGGTCAAGCGGGAGTTCAAGGACCGCGGCGTGCCGGAGATCGTCACCCTGAAGACCCCGGACGACCTGCCTGCGGCGCGGGCCCTGATCGCCCGGCACGGAATGGCCCCCAGCCACGAGCCCACCAGGCAGTTCCGGATCGTCGTGTCGGCCAGCGCCGGCACCTTCGAACCAGCTGCCGGACTCGCCGAGGGCGACCCGCTCACCGCCGGTCAGATCATCGGACACGTCACCACCCGGCAGGGTCCGGTCGAGGTCGCCGCACACGACGCTGGTGTGCTCACCGAATGGCTCGCCCACCACGACGACCCGGTCGCACCGGGCCAGCCGCTGGCCCGGATCAGCGGTTCCGCACTGTGAGCGCGCGCCCCGACAGCGCGCCGGGAAAGGCAGCAACCATGACCGGATCGCAGATCGTGGCACTCGGGCACTACCAGCCCTCCCGGGTGGTCACCAACGACGAACTCGCCCAACTGGTGGAGACCGACGACGCCTGGATCCGGGACCGTGTCGGTATCGTCACCCGCCGGATCGCCGACTCGGAGACCGTCGCCGACATGGCCTCGGCGGCGGCCGAGAAGGCGCTGGCCAACGCCGGCCTCACCGCGGTCGACATCGACCTGGTGGTGGTAGCGACCTGCACCGCCATCGACCGCAGCCCGAACGTCGCCTGCCGGGTCGCGGCCCGGCTCGGCATCACCGCCCCAGGCGCGTACGACATCAACACCGCCTGCTCGGGCTTCAGCTACGCGCTCGGCACCGTCGACCACGCCGTACGGGCCGGTGCCGCACGCAACGCCCTCGTCATCGGCGCGGAGAAGCTCTCCGATTTCACCAACTGGACCGACCGCTCCACCTGCATCATCTTCGGCGACGGCGCCGGTGCCGCCGTGGTCACCGCCACCGGCGGCAACGAGCCGGCCGGGATCGGACCGGTGGTCTGGGGCTCGGTTCCGGACAAGAGCGACGCGGTACGCATCGAGGGTTGGCGGCCGTACATCGAGCAGGAGGGCCAGTCGGTGTTCCGGTGGGCGACCACCGCGCTCGCCCCGTTGGCCCTGCAGGCCTGCGAGCGCGCCGGGGTCGACCCGACGGAAATCGCCGCCTTCGTCCCCCACCAGGCAAACGCCCGGATCATCGACGGCATCGCCAAGCGGCTCGGGATGCCCGGCGCGGTCGTCGCCAAGGACATCGTCGAGTCCGGAAACACCTCGGCGGCCAGTGTGCCGTTGGCGCTGTCGAAGCTGGTCGAGCGGCGGGAGATCCCGTCCGGCGCCCCGGTGCTGCTGTTCGGCTTCGGCGGTGGACTCACCTACGCCGGGCAGGTCGTCCGCTGCCCGTAAGCTCCTACCGCCCGCTCCGAGGTGGAGCGGGCCGCCCGCCGATCCGGCAGGCATCATTGGTTCAACCGAGAGGAAAGTAGAAACCCATGACCCGTGACGAGATCACCGCCGGCCTCGCCGAGATCCTCGAAGAGGTCGCCGGGGTCAACCCGGACGACGTGGCCGGCGACAAGTCGTTCACCGATGACCTGGACGTCGATTCGCTCTCCATGGTCGAGGTCGTGGTGGCCGCCGAGGAGAAGTTCGGCGTGAAGATCCCGGACAACGAGGTGCAGAACCTCAAGACCGTCGGCGACGCGGTCGCCTACATCGAGACGCAGGCGTGACGATGGTCGACGTCGTCGTCACCGGGCTCGGCGCGACGACCCCGCTCGGCGGGGACGTCGCGGCGACCTGGGATGCCATGCTCAACGGCAAGTCCGGAGTCGACAAGCTCACCCACGACTGGGCCGCGCAGCTGCCGGTCCGGATCGCCGCCGAGTTGGCGTCCGAACCCGCCGAACGGTTGGACCGGGTCAAGCTGCGCCGGCTGGACCGATCCGAGGCGATCGCGCTGATCGCCGCAGGTGAGGCGTGGACGGACGCTGGGCTGGACGACGCCGGCGTCGACCGGGAACGGCTCGGCGTCAGCATCGGTTCCGGCATCGGCGGCGCGCTCACCCTGCTCGCCCAGGACGACATCCTGGAAGCCTCCGGGCCCCGACGGGTGTCGCCGCACACCGTACCGATGCTGATGCCCAACGGCCCGGCCGCCTGGGTCGGGTTGGAGTTCGGTGCGCAGGCCGGCGTCCACTCGGTCGCCAGCGCCTGCGCGACCGGCGCGGAGGCGATCGCGCTCGGCCTGGACATGATCCGGGCCGGCCGGGCCGACGTGGTGATGGCCGGCGGCACCGAGGCCGTGGTGCACGGCCTGCCGATCGCCGGTTTCGCCGCGATGCGGGCCATGTCCACCCGCAACGACGACCCGGAACGGGCGTCGCGACCATGGGACAAGGCCCGCGACGGGTTCGTCCTCGGTGAGGGTGCCGGCGTCGTGGTGCTGGAACGGGCCGAGCACGCGGCGGCCCGCGGCGCCCGGGTGTACGCCCGGCTCGCCGGGGCCGGGCTCACCTCCGACGGGTACGACATGGTGCAGCCGCACCCCGAAGGGCTCGGCGCGGCCCGGGCGATCCGGCTGGCCCTCGCCGACGCCGGAGCATCCGGCGGCGACATCCTGCACGTCAACGCGCACGCCACCTCGACCCCGGCCGGCGACCTCGCCGAGCTGGTGGCGCTACGCGAAGCGATCGGCGACCACCCGGTGCTGACCGCGACCAAGTCGATGTCCGGCCATCTGCTGGGTGCGGCCGGCGCGTTGGAGTCGATCGCCACCATCCTGGCGATCCGCGACAGCGTCGTCCCGCCGACAATCAACCTGGACGACCCGGACGACCAGCTCGACCTCGACGTGGCAGCGCAGAAGGCTCGACCGATGGACGTACCCGCCGCGTTGAACAACTCGTTCGGATTCGGTGGGCACAACGTCGCGCTCGTCTTCACCCGGGTCTGATAGCCGACCGGGTCACGACGACAGCCGGCGGCGCTCCGGCCCGCCACGGCCGGAGCGCCGCTGGCGCCTGGTCGACGCGCGTTGTCAGCCGGTGCAGCTGGTGGCGGGCAGGGCGGACACTGGCACCGGCAACCGGCCGGGCGCCGGTACGGCACCCCGCAGTACGTCGGCCAGCGCGGACATCGACGCCGGGCTCGAGGAGTAGGTGGCCAGCAACGTCGCGGACCGGGCCTCGGCAAGCAGGTGCGGGGTGTCCATGGCAACAGTCACCGCCGCGTCGACGTTCAGGTCGGACGGGCCGTCGCCGTAGCCGACCAGGTGCACGACCGTACCGCCCTGGCCGACCACCTCGACGCCGGCGGCGCGCAACTCCTCGATCAACAGCGCCCGGGTACGCTCCCGGCCACCCGAGGCGGTGACGGTCACCGGCCCGTCGACCCCGGCGCAGTTCCCACGCACCTGGGTAACGGCGGCGGCGGCCAACCGCCGGGCGGCTGCGTAGTGGTCTTCGGCACCGAGCACCGTCATCGGCGGGGTGGGCTCCTCGGCGAGCCGCTGTTTGAGGGTCAGCACCCGGGTGACCGCCTGCACAAGTCGCGCCCGGGGCAGTGACCCGTCGCGCAGCGCGGCGAGCAGACCCTCGTATGCGGCCGTCACGTCCGGCGGCATGAGGATCAGGTCGTTCCCGGCGTTGATCGCCGCGACGGCCGCGTCGCCGGGCGACAACACGCGGGCCGGCGCCATGTTCATCCCGTCGGTGACCACCACCCCGTCGAAGCCGAGTTCGCCGCGGAGCAGGTCGGTGAGGACCTTGCGGGAGAACGTCGCCGCCACCCCCGGGTCGACCGCCGCGACGTCCAGGTGTCCGGACATCACCAGGCCGGCGCCGGCGTCGATGCCGGCCACGAACGGCGGCAGGTCGGCGGCGACGAGAGCGGTCCGGTCCTGGTCGAGCACGGGCAGGTCGCCGTGGGAGTCGACAGCGGTGTGGCCATGCCCCGGGAAGTGCTTGAGGGTGGCCGCGACGCCGGCCGCCTGCAGGCCGCGGACGGCGGCGGCGACCTGTCCGGCTGCCGCGTCCGGGTCGGCGCCGTACGACCGGGAGCCGATCACCGTGCTGTTCACCCCGAGGACGTCGGCTACCGGCGCGAAGTCGACGTTGACGCCGAGCGCCGCGAGTTCGGTACCGGCCGCCCGCCAGGCCGCCTCGGTCAGCTCCGGCTGCCCGGCCGCACCGGCTGCCATCGCGCTGGGCAGCAGCGTCACCCCCTGGTTGATCCGGGTGACGATGCCGAACTCCTGGTCGGTGCCGATCAGCAGCGGCAGCTCGCCGACGCCGTCGGGCAGCTCGGCGGCGGGCAACCGCCCGGCGGCGTCCTGCAGCCCGGTGGTCAGCTCCCGCACCTGGGTGGTGCTGTCGACGTTGGTGGTGGGTTGGTTGCTGCCGGTCGGGTCGTCGGCCGAGAAGCCGACCAGGATCAGGCCACCGACCCGGTAACGGTCGATCATCTCAGCCGGGGTGTCGACTCCGGCGAGCTGCTGGTTACCGGCCGCCGACCCCGGCGAGACCTCGGTCGCGGACGCTCCGTACGCGTACGGCATCAGCACCTGACCGACCAGATCCTCGTCACTGAGAGTCGCGGTCAGCTGGGCGGCCGGCGACGCTGCAGGGCTGGCTTTCGGTTCGCCGGAAGGGCCTTTTGGACTGCTGGGAGTGCTGGCTTCAGGCCGGTCGCCGGGTCCGGCGCAGCCGCTGGTGACACCGAGGATAGCCAGCAGAACGGAGGCGATGGTTACGCGGGGTGAGGGGAGCACACCGGCCATCCCATCAGGCTACGGTCGCGGCGGCAACCCGTGGCCGGCTGGCGTAGGTTCGTGCCCGGCTCACCCGGCCGGGTCTCTCACCCGGTGACCGGGTCAGCCCACCCGGGTGAGCAAAGTCACCGGCGCTCCTTCACCGGCGTGCCGGTACGGCTCGAGTTCGGTGTCCCAGGCGGTGCCCATCGCCTTGTCGAGGGCGTGCGCGACCGCTTCGGGAGCCGGCGACGCCGCGATGATCGCCCGGATCCGGTCCTCGCCGAGCTGGATGTCCCCGGCCGCCCCGATGGTGGCCCGGAACAGGCCGCGACCGGGTACGTGCATGAACCGCTCCCCGTCGGCACCCGGGCTGGGTTCCTCGGTGACTTCGAAGCGGGTCATCGGCCACTGTCGTAGGGCAGCGGCCAGCTCGGCCCCGGTCCCCGCCCGGCCGGTCCAGCTGCACTCGGCACGTCGGCCGTTCGGATCAAGCGGCTGAGCGGTCCAGTGCAGGTTTACCGGCGCGACAAGGACGCGCGATATCGCCCATTCGACGTGAGGGCACACGGCGAGCGGGGTCGAGTGGACGTATACGACGCCACGCGTTGGCACGGTGACCTCCCGGAGAGCGAGGTGCGTCTTCCCCTACGACCTCGACCACCGGGCGGTGGGACCAATGATGACTGGTGTGACGGGTGGTGCGCCAGTTAATCGGCGAACTGGTCACGGAAATTGTCGCCGCCCGACTCCTCGGGTCCGCCCCGCCGCTGGGAATGCCGGCTCCGGGTGCGTCGTTGTCCCTGCTGGTCGGCCGGAAACCATGGCCGAGCGCAAGGTGGCCGAGCCGATCTGCGGCCAGCCGTCCGGTAAGATGAGGGCGGCGTATGCCCGACACCCAACGAACCCGTTCGTGTGATCAGCCGCACCGCCAGCCCTGCCCGTACCACCAGACTTGCCCGTACCACCAGTCCTGTCCGTACCGTCAGTCCTGCAAGGGAGTCCCCCCGTGGCGAGCAACACCTCCAAGACCGCGCGCGCGTCAGTCCGCGCCGGCCAGGCCGGTCAGGGTGGTGCCCTGAGCGTCCTCGGCGAGTTCAAGTACCTGATCCCGCTCAACGGCGGCAAGCACGCCTATGTCCGCAACCTCACCAACGGGAAGACCGCTCACCTGCGTACCGACTCGGACGCGTTCGTGGAGGAGATCCGGTCGCTGGCCGGTGCCGGCCACGCCGCGAAGATCCGGTTGGAGATCAACGCGCTGGCGGCCGCCCACCCGGGTCACGGCTGGGAGCTGACCGAGAAGCGGCTCGTCGAGGCCGGGGTCTTCGAGGCCTGAGCATGATCTGACGGGTCGGCGACGACCCGGACCTTGGACGGCCCCGCCGGGCGACACGCCCGGCGGGGCCGTTTCCGTCGCTGGTGGTGGCGGTGGCTGCTCAGTTGAGCAGTTCCACCTGACCGTTTCCGAGGTCGTAGACCCCGCCGGTGACGTCGATCCGCCCGTCCGCGAGCGCCGCGGCGAGCAACTCCACCTGCCGCAGCCGATGCACGGTCCGCCGCACATTGGCCCGTACTGCGAGGGGCTGCACGTCGGGGTGCCCGACACCGACCTCGGTCACCGCCGGAGCGATCTGCTCCACCAGGTACCCGATGCTGCCGGCCGGGCGGCTGCCGGTGCGTTGCGCGCTGATGGTCGACGCCACCGCTCCGCACCGCTCGTGTCCGAGCACGATGACCAACGGCACACCCAACGCGCCGACGGCGAACTCGATCGACCCGACGATCGCCTGGTCCAGCACCTGAGCGCCGGACCGTCCGACGCAGATCGAGCCGAAGTTCTGATCGAAGATCGCCTCCAGCGGCACCCGCGAGTCGATGCAGCCGAGCACGAACGCGATCGGATGCTGCTCGCCGAGCGCCGCGCTGGCCGCAGCCGCCGACACGTCGTGACCGTGCCGTGGTCGTCCGGTGACGAAGCGCTCATTGCCGGCCAGCAGCTCAGCCAGCGCCTCGGCCGGGCCGGGGTGATCGGGTGGTGGCGGGCCGGACGGACGCGGTGCCCGGGAGTCCGGCATCGGGAACGACGGTGACGACATGGTTGCAGCGTGGCGTGCTACTGGCCGGTCGGGAAGGCAGTTGCGAGTCTTCTCACCGTGCTGGTTCCAGATCCGACCTACCGGGGTGCGTCCAAGTCGGGACCGCCAGCGACATCGGCGGCGGTGACGACGGTGGGCAGGCCTCAGAAGTTCAGCGTCCGGCTACCGGACGGAGCGGTGCTGCGCGGGCGGTCGAGCGGCCCGGGCGCTGCGGAACTGGCGCCCGGTCGCCCGGCTGGTCCGGCTCTACGAGGTGCCCGGAGCCGGCGTGCTGGCCAGGTGCGGCACCTGGCGACCCCATCCGGGCTCGGCAGGGCGGAGCGCGGTCGCCGGGTGCCCCGGGAGCCGGCACCGGGCTGGCGCGCGGACGGTAACGTCGTTAGGCTGCCGGGTCCGATCACGTGACGGGGTCACCACGCTCCGCCGTCGCTGCCCGGCGCCGTGACCGTCCGCCGACGGACCGGCCGCCCTGCCCCGGCCGGCCCGCCCTCGCCCAGGAGCCGCAGCGTTGACCGACGCCACCACGTTGGACCAAGAAATCGCCGCCGAGCAGCGGCACGTCGACCGGGTCTACGCCCGGTTGGCGCAGCTACGCCAGGACGCGGTACGCGCCGAGCGGGACGGCTACCGCCTCGCCCGGGTGGGCAACGTCGGCGCCCTGGTGGAGCGCGACGCGATGGTCTTCCACGCGGCCCGGCGGCGGCATCTGCTCGACGCCGAGCACGAAGGGCTGGTGTTCGGCCGGCTCGATCTACGCGACGGCGCGGTGTTGCACGTGGGTCGGCTCGGCGTGCGCGGCGAGCGGGCCGAGCCGCTGCTGATCGACTGGCGTGCCCCGGCCGCCGCCGCGTTCTACCAGGCGACGCCGGCCCGACCGCGGGGCGTGGTGCGGCGGCGCACCATCCAGTCCCGGGGCGAGCGGGTCACCGGCGTCTCCGACGATCTGCTCGATCCGGCGGCCGCGCCGGCCGGGATGCGGGTGGTCGGCGACGGCGCGCTGCTGGCCACCCTGGCCCAGGCCAAGGGACGTGGGATGCGCGACATCGTGGCCACCATCCAGCAGGAGCAGGACCAGGCGATCCGGTCGCCCGCCACCGGGGTGACGATCGTCTCGGGCGGCCCTGGCACCGGCAAGACCGCGGTCGCGCTGCACCGGGCGGCGTACCTGCTCTATTCGGACCGGAGCCGGTTCGCTGGCGGCGGCATCCTGGTCGTCGGCCCGACCGGTGTCTTCGTCGAGTACATCGCCGCGGTGCTGCCGGCCCTGGGCGAGGAGAGCGCCACCCTGAGGTCGTTGGGGTCGCTGCCACCGGGAGTGTCGGCGACCCGGACGGATCCAGCGGCGGTCGCCGTGCTGAAGGGGTCACTACGGATGCGGCGGGTACTGGAACGGGCGGTACGTGACGCGGTACCGGACGGGCCGACCGAGCTACGCCTGCTCTACCGGGGGCAGTTGCTGCGGCTGCGCGGCCCGGAGCTGGACGGCATCCGAGCCCGCGCGCTGCCCCGGGGCGCACGGCGCAACGAGGTCCGGCGGGCCGGTATCGACGGGTTGTTCGAGGCGTTGTGGGCGCAGGCCCGGCAGTTGGTGGCCCCGGCCCGGCTGCCCGGCCAGGCCGAGTTCGAGGACGAGTTGTCGGACCGGGACGATTTTCGGGACTTCCTGCGGGCCTGGTGGCCCCGGCTGCTGCCGCGACACGTGCTGGGCTGGCTGGCTCGGCCGGACCGGCTGCGTCGGTACGCGCGGGGAGTGCTCGACCCGGCCGAGATCACGGTGCTGGCCGATTCGTTCGGTGACCTGGCGGACAACGGGCTGACGATCGCGGACGTGGCGCTGCTGGACGAGTTGGACGAACTGCTCGGCCGGCCACCCCAGCCCCGCCGCCGGCACCGGGATCCGTTCCAGATGGCCGGCGGGGTGCGTGAGGTGACGACCTTCGCCGACCGGGACCGGGCGGCCCGTGCCGCCGCCCGGGAGCGGCCGGCCGACTACCGGGAGTACGCCCACGTGGTGGTCGACGAGGCACAGGACGTGTCGCCGATGCAGTGGCGGATGATCGGGCGCCGGGGCCGGCTCGCCTCCTGGACAGTGGTCGGAGATCCGGCGCAGACCGCGTGGACCGGAGATCCGGCCGAGCTCGCCCAGGCCCGGGACCGGGCGTTGGGGCGGCGGCCGCAGCGGGAGTTCCAGCTGACCACGAACTACCGCAACCCGGCGGAGATCTTCGAACTGGCCGCCGAGGTGATCCGCGAGGTCGCTCCGGACGCCCCGTTGCCGACGGCGGTCCGATCGACCGGGGTGGCGCCGCGCCGGGACCGGGTAGCTGCGGCGGTGCTGCCGGCTGCCGTCCGTACCGCGACCGCCGAGATGCTGGCCGCCGTGGAGGGGACGGTCGGCGTCATCGCCGCGGTGGCCCGGCGGGACGAGGTCGCCGGCTGGCTCGGCGAGCTGACGACCTCCCGGCTACAGGTGGTGTCGAGCCTGCAGGCGAAGGGCATGGAGTACGACGCGGTGGTGCTGGTGGCCGGCGAGGAGATCCGTGCCGAGTCCGAGGCCGGGGTGCGCACGCTCTACGTCGCGCTCTCCCGGGCGACGCAGCGGCTGGTCACCATCGACCTCGACCCGGAGTCGACTGCACATATTGCTATGTGAGCATTAGTCTACTGACGAGACGCCGGGCAACGGAGGGTGGCAGGCGTGGGAGTCGGACACGATCACAGCGCCGGGAGCACCGGCCAGCGACACTACGGGCGTCTCTGGGCCGCCTTCGCCCTGCTGGCGGGCTTCATGGTCGTCGAGGCGGTCACCGCGCTGGCCACCGGCTCCCTGGCGCTGCTGTCCGACGCCGGGCACATGTTCACCGACGTGCTCGGCATCGGCATGGCGCTCGCGGCGATAGCCGCGACTCGGCGACCGACCGGGGAGCCGCAGCGAACCTTCGGCCTCTACCGCCTCGAGGTGCTGGCCGCGCTGGCGAACGCCGTACTGCTCGCCGGGGTCGCGCTCTACGTCCTGGTGGAGGCGGCCCGCCGGTTCGCCGATCCAGAGCCGGTGACGGTCGGCCCGATGCTGATGGTGGCGGTCGCCGGACTGCTCGCCAACATCGTCGCCTTCGCCCTGCTGCGCCAGGGGGCCGGGGAGAGCCTCAACGTACGGGGCGCCTACCTGGAGGTACTCGGCGACCTGCTCGGCTCGGTGGGGGTGCTGGTGGCCGCCACGGTGATCGCCACCACCGGCTGGTGGTACGCCGACCCGCTGGTCGCCGTCGGTGTCGGGGTGTTCATCCTGCCACGCACCTGGCGGCTGGCCCGGGCCGCGCTGCGCATCCTGGTGCAGGCGGCGCCGGAGCATGTGGAGGTCGCCCGGGTCCACCGCCGGCTGGCCATCGTGCCGGGCGTCTGCGACGTGCACGACCTCCACGTCTGGACGCTCACCCCGGGCATGGAGGTGGCCTCGGCACACCTGGCCGTGACCCCGTCGGCCGATATCGGCACGGTGCTGCGGGACGCCCGGACGGCCCTGCACGACGAGTTCGGTATCGAGCACGCGACGCTGCAGATCGAGCCGCTGGCCCCCGCCGACTCCTGCGGACCGGCCGACTGGTGATTAGCAGATGCTTAAGTTTCGTGACCTTACCGCGACGGTCACAGCCACGATATACGTATATTTCTGATTTTTCCAGACATAACATGGCTATCGATACCGGGACGACGACCCGGGGAGCCGGTAGTCTCGGCCCCGGTCTCCGCTCGGGCGGCGCCCCTCCGGCGCCCGCGGAGGCCGTCGCCTAATCGCCGTACGGCGAGCCGGGGAACCACGTACCTGGGGTGCATCCGCGTCACGCGGTAGGGATCTTCCGTCCCGAACCCGTCAGCTAACCCGGTCGGCGGCTGACGGAAGGAATGCACAGTGTCGCGCACAGTCCACAGAAAAACCCGATTCACGTTATTGGCGGCGTTGACCGCCGCCCTGATGGCCGTCACCGGCACCCCGACCGGCTCGCCGGCCGGAGCCGCCCTGCCCGCCAACCGGCCCGACCGGGTCGACAACGAGGGAGGCACCGACAGCCTGCGCAAGGAGCTCGATGCGGCCTCGAAGGGCTGGATCGACGCCAAGGCGGCGCTCAACCATTCGAAGGACCGGCAGAAGAAGCTGTCCGAGCAGCTCGACACGGTCGGTGCTGAACTGGAGCAACGGAACAGGAACGTCGGGCACATCGTCGACCGCGCGTACCGCAACGGCCGGCTCGGCCCGGTCTCCGCGCTACTCAACAGCACCTCGCCGGAAGGGTTCATCGACCGGGCGGCGGCGCTGAGCGCGGTGACCGCCAACGAGGAGAAGCAGCTCCGCGAGCTGTACCGTACCCGTGACCAGGTGACCAGGTCCAAGGCCGCGATCGAGCATGAGATCCGGGAGCAGCAGAAGCAGGTCACCATCATGGACCAGCGCCGGAACCAGGCGGAGCGGGCACTGGCCGTCGCGGTCGCCGCCGAGAAGCAGGCGGAGGAACAGGCGAGGCAGCAGGCGGCGGAGGAGGCCGAACGGGCGGCCGCCGCCAGCGGTTCCTCCGGCTCCGGGTCGTCGGGATCCGGTTCCTCCGGCTCCGGGTCGTCGGGATCCGGGTCGTCGGGATCCGGGTCGTCGGGATCCGGGTCGTCGGGATCCGGGTCGTCCAACGCGTCGGCGACCCCGGCTCCGCGCAACGCGAACGGTTCCTGGCCGGCCGAGTCGTGCAACGTCGACGACCCCACCACCTCCGGCTGCATCACGCCCCGTACGCTGCACGCCCTGAACCAGGCGAAGGCTGCCGGCTTCACCCGCTACGTGTCCTGCTTCCGCAACGGCAGCTCCGGCGAGCACCCCAAGGGCCGGGCGTGTGACTTCGCCGCCCAGCCCAACGGCTTCGGTGGAGTGGCGACCGGCGGTGACAAGAGCTACGGCGACAACCTCGCGAACTACTACATCAACAACGCCGACCGGCTCGGTGTGCTCTACGTGATCTGGTACAAGCGGATCTGGCTGCCCAGCAGCGGCTGGAAGACGTACAGCGGTGCGGGTGGCGACCCGTCCAGCGACCACACCAACCACGTGCACCTGTCGGTGTACTGACGTCGCGCGCATGGGGGCGGACGGCCACGTCGGCGGCCGACCGCCCCCATTTTCTATTCGCGACGGAATCAGCATACGGAGTTATTTGCGCAGCATCGGCAGACCGATCGGCATAACGACCGACGGCCACCGGCAACTATGCGAGAGCGCTCTACCACCACGCAGTCACACCCGGCTCACGCTGGGCACATTGCAGCTCGCGCGACTGAGAGAGCGCTCTCACAGTTAGATATATAGCAGCAGCGGTACGGCTGTCAACAGACCGCGACGACCCCGTGCCGGATGCACGAAACTTCATGTCGGGATATTGACAGAAGCCCGCATGTCTGGTGACCTCCTGGCAATAACTCATTAATGGTCGTGAAAATTTTCGCGATCGTGGACCGCGCCCTACCCAACCCGGAGGCACCATGAACCTGTCGATCCGTGGCGCGCGAACAGGTCGTACGCCGCGCCGGATCCTGGCAGCCACCACCGTGACGGCGCTGGCCGCCACCGGACTGATCTTCGGCGTACTGCGCACCGCCGACGCCGCCATCGTCGGCGCCGGCAGCTACACCACCACCCGTCCGGCGGGCGCGGCCGCCCCGACCGCCTGCGGCAGCATCTCCGCCAACCCCCGGCAGTACGTCACGGGCAGCGCCCCGGCTGGCGCGGTGCCGACCAACGACTGGTGGTCGTCGCTGTTGTTCAAGCGGTACAACTGTGCCTACTCCGACCCGCTGCACGCCCACCCGATGTCGTTCCAGCCGACCGCTGGCGGGCTCGGCGTCTCCTACACCACCGAGGCGGCGATCTCCGGCACATCGACCGGCGTCGGCGAATACCACTACCCGTACACCCGGGAGTTCACCCTCGGCGTCGCCGGACTCAACGCCCCGGACGTCAAGGTCGACGGCTGGACCGACTGGACGGTCAGCCCGTACTGGTCCGACGGCACCCGTACCCTGCGCGCGACCGTCGGCCACGGCCTGCCGTTCGTATACGCCCAGGTCACCGGCGGCAACGCCGAGCTATCGTTCCCCGGCACCCCGACGGTCTGGCACCACAGCGGCACCCGGGTCGGCTTCTCCATGCGCGGCCACGACTACGTCGCCTACGCCCCCAGCGGAGCGACCTGGTCCGTCAACGGGACCACCATCAGCTCCACCCTCGCCGGCCGCAGCTACTTCTCCGTCGCGCTGCTGCCGACCGGCGCCGGCACCAGCGCCGCCCGGCGCACCGCGCTGATGGACAGCTACGGTCGGTACGCCCACGCTCACGTCACCGGCACCCGGGTCAGCTGGAGTTACGACCAGGCCGGCAGCACTGTCGACGCCACCTACAGCTTCACCACCACGGCCCGGGAGGGCTCCGCCACCGGCACGGTCGTCTCCCTCTACCCCCACCAGTGGAAGCACCTCGACGGCGGCAGCCCGATCGCCGAGACGTACGTGTCGGCCCGCGGCCCGATGCGCAACCTGGTCGGTGCGACGTCGTTCCGGACCGCGATGCGCTTCCACGGCGTACTGCCGGAGGTGCCGGCGGTGGCCACCAGCGTCGGGGCCGACCTCGCCACGCTCACCGCACACCTGGACCAGGCCGCGTCCGGCGACCCGCTCGCCGGCTTCGACAACGACACCTACTGGACCGGCAAGGCGCTCGGCCGGGCCGCCCGGCTGGCGGAGATCGCCGATCAGCTCGGCCGCACCGCCCAACGCGACCATCTGCTCACCGCCATCCGAAACCGGCTGACCGACTGGTTCACCGTCAGTCCAGGCAAGACGCAACGGGTGTTCTTTTACGACCAGGCGTGGGGCACCCTGGTCGGCTACCCCGCCTCGTACGGCTCCGACACCGACCTCAACGACCACCACTTCCACTACGGCTACTACATCGCCGCCGCCGCGACGCTGGCCAAGTTCGACCCCACCTGGGCGTCGACCAGCCAGTACGGCGGCATGGTCGACCTGCTGATCCGCGACGCCAACAGCTGGGACCGCAACGACCCGATGTTCCCGTTCCTGCGCGACTTCGACATCTACGCCGGCCACGACTGGGCCGCCGGGCACGGAGCGTTTTTCGCCGGCAACAACCAGGAGTCGTCCTCGGAGGGGATGAACTTCGCCAACGCCCTGATCCAGTGGGGACTGGCGACCGGCAACACCGCGATCCGCGACGCCGGGCTGTACATCTACACCACCCAGTCGGCGGCCATCCAGGAATACTGGTTCGACTCCTCGGACACCAACTTCCCGGCCTCCTTCGGCCACCGGTCGGTCGGGATGGTCTGGGGCGACGGCGGAGCGTACGCCACCTGGTTCAGCGCCGAGCCGGAGATGATCCAGGGCATCAACATGTTGCCGGTCACCGGCGGCTCGCTCTATCTCGGCTACCGGCCGGACTACATCGCCACCAACAGAAACGCGCTGGTCACCAACAACGGCGGCCCGCCGACGGTCTGGCAGGACATCCTCTGGTCGTTCCAGGCGCTGGGCGACGCCAACGGCGCCCTGACCGACCTGCGGGCGAACCCCAACTACCCGGTCGAAGAGGGCGAGAGCCGGGCGCACACCTTCCACTGGGTACGCAACCTGGCAGCGTTGGGCCGGGTCGACACCGGCGTCACCGCGAACACTGCCCTGTACGCGGTGTTCAACCGCAACGGTGCCCGCACCTATGTGGCGAGCAACATCAGCGCATCGCCGGTCACGGTCACCTTCTCCGACGGCACCCGGATGACCGTACCGGCCGGCCGGACCGCCACCACCGGGGCGCATACCTGGAGCGGCGGCAACGCTACCGGTGCCCCGACCACCCCGAACCCGTCACCGAGCCTGTCCCCCACGCCGCCGACCTCGCCCACGCCGGATCCGACCACCCCGCCGGTCACCTCGGACCTGTTCCATCTGCGGTCCGCCGGGGTGCTGAGCAACACCGCCGGAACGAACGCGACGACGGTCACGGTGCCGTCGGCCGGCGGGGCGAACCACGACGGTACGCCGCACAGTCCGGTCACCTTCCGGGCCTGCGGGTTGACCGGTGCGTACCGGTCGGTGGCCAGCACGTTCGACCTCCAGGTGGACGCAGGCACCTCGGTCGGTGCGGGCATCCAGGCCCGGGTGTCGTACGACTTCACCGGCTCCGGCAGCTACGGCCGTACGGAGACCTACCATTACTTCGCCACCGACCCGGTGCCCGGCACGGAGTCCTACCGGCAGGGCGCCGGACTGAAATCCGCCTCGGGTGAGTTCCGGGCGATGAGCAACGGGTGCGTCCGGCTGGAGTTGTGGAATGCGATCGGCAACGCACCGACCACGGTTCGGGTTGACGTGGCGAACGCCGACGCCGGTCCGTCGACCCTGCGGGTGCCGTTCCGGATCGGCTGATCCGACCAGCACCTCCGACCGGTGCCGAAGGAGGAACCCTTTCCCGACGCGGGGCGCCGGGAAAGGGTCCTCGCCGTTGACGATGCCGGACGTGCCGCGACGGCGGAGCCACTTCCCGGACATCTGCTACATATTGCACAATCCCCCAGCATGACCGATAATTACCAGATCCAGGGCAGAACGTCGTGACTCGCCCTGGCGACGCCGCTGCCGCTATCTGGGCCGACGCCGCTGTCGCTGTCGCCGAGCAGGTCCCAGAGCGCGAACGCCGCCTCGACGCTGGTCGGTCGGTTCTCCGGACGCTTGCTCATGCAGGCCCGGCAGAGATCGGCCACGGGATGCGGCAACCCGGCGACCGCCAGCACCGGAGTGGGAGCCAGGGCCCCTGTCCGCACACCGGTCACCGGCGACCCCGGGCTGACCCCCGGGTACGGCAACCGCCCGGTCAGCATGTGGTAGAGCAAGACGCCGAGGGAGTAGACGTCGTCGCCCGGTCGACCGGAGCCAGCCACCGTGCCGGCCGACCGGCCGGCCACCGGCGGGCCCGCCAACCGAGCCAGCCCGAAGTCGATGATCTTAGCGCCGGACCGGGTCAACATCACGTTGCCGGCGGTGAGATCCCGGTGCACCACGCCCCGCCGGTGGGCCACTGCCAGGACGTCTGCGGCGGTGCCCGCCGTGCGCACTGCGGTCGGCCACGGCAACGGACCGCCGGTCAGCCGGTCAGCCAGCGACTCGCCGCAGATCAGCTCCATGACGACATACGACGACGTGCCGCCCCCGGGTAGCGGCAGTTCGCCGACGTCGTAGACGCGGGGCACACTTGGATGCCGCAACCGCTGGGTGATCGACGCCTCCCGGCGGATGTCGTCCCTGGCCCGTCGGTCGTCGGCGGCGGCCGGTGCCAGCAACTTGATCGCGAACGGTCGGGCCGAGTGGACGTCGATCGCCTGGTAGACGACCGATACCCCACCCCGACCGATCGGACGAAGAAGGACATAGCGCCGGAGAATGGTGGTACCCACCAGCAACCATGTCACGATGGACCATTTTCCGGCAGGACAGCGCTACCGACAAGATCTACCGCCGGGTGTTAACACGGCCCTAATCAGCCGTTCGAGCTGCGGCCGGACGCCACCGACCGCCGCGAGTTCAGGAGAGCGGCACCTCGCGCTCAGCGCTGTCGCCGACATACGGCTCAGGCGCGCCGAACAGGCCGAGCAGCCCGGTCACCCACAACTGACGGTGCACGAACCGACTCGGCTCGGTCACCACCAGCTTGATGCCGCTCACCTCGGCCGCCTGAAAACCGGCGACCATCGCGCTGATGCCCACCGAGTCGATAAACGTCACCAGCCGCATGTTCAGCTGGATCCGGGTCGGACGGCCGTTGGTCAGCACCGCCTGCACCGCTTCACGCACCTCATGCGCGGTATCCACGTCGATCTCACCCTGTGGTGAAATCTCGACCACTGCGCCAGGCAGGGTCGATGTGACAACCGACAGGCTCACGCGAGCACCTCCACTCGCCCATCCGGGCGTCTCGTCAGTACGCGGGCCGCGACCGAGAGTATTCCGGTACGGGCGTCGCCGCCAGCTTCCGCCGGGCCGGATCCGCATCCGACGGGCACAATAATCGCTAACAATCAGACATCCCGCATCATAGCCCCCTGCGCGCTGAGCTACGGCACGGACACCCAGGCACGATCCGTAGAGGCTTGGAGCGCCTGAGTGCTCACCACGAACCTCTGGTGCCCCACCGGCCTCCGGCTCCGAGCCGGCTGTCGTCCCAACAGTAGCGGCCCGATACGACAGAAGACAGCCGTAACGGCGCGCCGACGAGGGGGTTTGCCGCCGACCAGGGCTGGGCACGTGGAGGCAACCGCAGCGCGCCACGGCCGCCGGGCGCTACCGGCATCCGTGGCGCTGGAGGAGGTAGCAGCATGTTCGCGACCAATCTGATGGAGCGCCGCCGCAAGCCGCAACGCGTCACCGACCAGGCCTGGGCGCATCTGGTCTCGGCGGTCGACTCCGCCGGCGACGCCGCTCGCCTGGCCCGCCGGCACACCTCGAGCCTCGCCACCGAGACCGGATCGCGGATGGGCCCGGCCAGCGCGGAGGCACGGCACCGGGCGCGAGCTGCCGTCGACGCGCTCGCTGGCCGTCGTCTGGCCATGCCGTGGGCGTGGCTCGCCGGTGCGGCGGCGGCCGGGGTGGCCCTCGGCTGGCTGGCCGGGGCGATGACCCGGTCGGTGCTCCGGCCCGGCGAGCGGTTTGACGAGGCGCGAATCGAGTTCGTCGACGTGGACGAGCCGACCGGCAGCGCCCCGCGAGGGTGATCGGCCCCGACCGCAGCATGACCGCTGGGGGCGGCGTCGACCGAGGTCGACGCCGCCCCCCCTGGTCATGGACCCGCCACCTGGCTCAGGCCGCTGCGCAGCTCACGACCGCTGGAACTCCGTTACCAGCTGTCCAGTTGGCCAGGAAACCCAGCGTGGTACTGGCCCCGGGACCAAGGTCACCGTTCCACGACGCGTTTTGAACTGTGACATCGTCACCGCTCTGCGCGTGCTGCCCGCCCCAGAGCTGGGTGATCCGCTGACCGTCGGGAAAAGTCCAGGTCACCGACCAGCCGGTGATCCCGGTGCTGCCAGTGTTGGTCACCCGGACCTCACCCTGGAAGCCGCCCTGCCAGGAGCCGACCACCTGGTAGACCGCCGTGCATCCGCTCGGCGGCGGGGTGGTCGGACCGGGGGTGGGGCTGCCACTCGGACTCGCCGTGGGACTCACCGACGGGCTCGGACTGGCCGACGGGCTGCCGGACGGGGTCGGGCCGACGGTCGGTGACGGCGGCGCACCGAGCCGGTCCGCCATCAGAATGCCGCGGCCGTTGGTGCCGAGGTACACCCGGCCGTACACTCGGGGATCGCCGGTGATCGCGTCGCCCATGTTGCCGTACTGATGCTGGTCGTCGTTGATCCGTACCCAGCTGTCACCGGTATCGTCGGAGCGGAACACCCCGGTGACCCCGTCGATCGTGCCGACCAGGAAGACGGCGTGGTAACCGGCCCCGGGTGCGGCCTTGCCGAACCCGACGTTGCGGCCAGCAGCGACGCCAGCCACCCGGCTGAACGTGGCACCGGAGTCGGTGGAACGGAACAGGCCGGAGTCGCCGGCCAGCCAGATGTGACCTTCGTGGCCGGCGACCGTAGCGAACCGGCCCTGCTCGGCCGGCAGACCGGTGGCCGCCGAAACGACGAAGCTTCGACCCCCGTCGGTGCTCACATAGAACTGCCCGTCCGCGTAGGCGTAGAACGTCTCGCCGTCCACCCGATCGGCCTCCACGCGCGCCCCGGCAGGCACCCCGGTGGACGGGCTGAACCCGCCGCCGAAGCTGGTCGCATGGTGCACGCCGACCCCGCCGGGACTCCACACCACCGCGCCACCGTCGGCCGCAACGGCGACCGTACCGCCGGAGGTGACGCCAGCAGGCTCGCTGCCGGCATACCAGTTGGCCCCGGAGCTGTACGAGTAGGCGATGTGGCTGACACCGGAGTCGCCGTTGCCGACCCGGACCATCTGCTGCGGGTTCAGCTCGGCGTAGTCGATGCTGGTGTTGCCGGAGAGGTTGGGCTGGTCATGCATCATCGCGGGCACGGTGTCCGGGTCGGTGTGCCGGAAGCCACCGATGTCGCCGAGCCCGGAGATCAGGAAGGCGTCGCCGGTCGGCGGGCTGACCAGGTCGAGCACCGCAGTCTCCTCCAGGCCCTCGACCATGGTACGGATGGCGACCGTGCCGCCGTCGTCCAGCGCGGTGAGGTTGGTCGAGCCGTAGATGGTGGCACCGGTGCCGTACATGAACCGGTCCGGGTCGTGCGGGTCGATCGCCAGGGCCTCGGTCATCCAGCCGAGCTTCGGGGTGACCTCCGGCGGCTGCGGGTTAGCCCCCCAGGAAAGCCACGGCGAGCCGCTGATGTCCATGGTGTAGTGGTCGGTTCGGTTCGGGTAGGTGATGTCGTAGAACGACGTCCAAGAAGCGCCGCCATCGGTGCTGCGGTAGATGAACGTGTCCGGCCACCACGAGCTGTAGCCGGTCACCATCACCGTGCCCGGGTTGCTCCGGTCCACGCTCAATCCGGAGTAGCCGTACCAGTTGTTCGCGGTGTCGTCCGACGGCGTCGGGCTGATCCGGATCCACTCGCCAGTCGCGGTGGCGTACTTCCAGACGTCGCCGTGGTCGCCGGCGTAGGGACCGCCGTTGTCACTGGTGGCGATGTAGAGGGTGCCGGTCGCATGGTCGATCTTGCCCTGGTGGGCAATGAAGCCGGTTGGCTGACCGGCGAGCCGCTGCCAGGTCACCCCGGCGTCGGTGCTGCGGTAAACCGTGTTCTGCAGGTCCGCCACCCCGACGTAAATGTGCGGCGTACGGCTGCCGGCGCTGCCCGTCGACTCGTCAAAGGTCACCCAGACCACCCCCGGCTGGTGGTCGAGGTACCCGTTCGGGTCGGCCGGATCCTCGGCCCAGTTGCCGGGGTTCGGGAAGCTGGTCACCTCGGCCCAGGTCTGGCCGTGGTCGGTGCTGCGCCACAGGCCGTTGCCGTTCTCGGCGCCGAAGTAGACGACGCGGTTGTCGTTCGGGTCGACTGCCAGCCGCTCCCCCATGCCCCGGCCGGGCATGTTGCCGCCGACCTTGAACGGCAACTCGGTCGCCTGCCAGGTGTCGCCTCGGTCGGTGGAGCGCAGGATCGCGCCGTTGTTCGGGTCCCAGTCGTTGGTGTACATGCCGACCGCCGCGTAAAGCCGGTTGGTCTGCACCGGATCGGTGGCCAGGCTGAGCACACCGTTCCAGCCCCAACGATCCCAGCCCACCCAGTCCAGCAGCGGGGTCCACGACTGGTCGGCCTGGCTCCAGCGGTAGGCCCCGCCGATGTCGGTCCGGGCGTAGATGAGGTCAGGTTCGGTCTCGTTGAAGACGATGCCCGGCACGAAGCCGCCGCCGTCGATTCGGACGTTGCGCCAGGAGTACGGGTCAGCGGCGACGGCGCGGGCGGGCGAGGCGGCTCCATCGGCCATCACCTGGGTGGCGACGGCCGCGACGCCGGCGAGCACCACCGCCGCGAGTGTGCCGGCAAGGGTTCTGCGCATGTAACGGGCTTCCTCTCTGCACAGGCAGACGAATGCTGCGTCGGGTTTGCCGGGGGTGCCCAGGCCCCACTTCCGGCTTGCCGACTCCCGCAACCGGCCGATGCCCAGACGCTCACACACACCGCGACAAGGTGTCAATAGTTTGGTTGGCAAACAAAGAAAACCCGCACCACCGACCCGTCCGGCGACGCTCGGCGGCGGTACGAGCGCACCGGACGGCGGCACCGACAGTAGGCTGGTCAGGTGGGGCAACGGGACCAGCAGGACTGGGCGCGGCAGCGCCGGCAGGCAATCGCCGCCCATGCGGCCGACCAGCAGCGCCGTCGGGCCAACGAGGCCCAGCAGGCCGCGGATCTGCTCGCTGAGTTCGTCGCGACCGCCCGGCGTCACGGAATCGCCGCGCAGCACCTGTCCGCCCAGCCACACCACGGCCGGGGCCGGTACCGGACCGGGCTGCACGGCTGGTACCTGAAATCGGACCGCGCCCTGGCCGTCGGTACGGACGGGAACCTCTACCTGTTGACCGTCCCGGCCAGCCTGCGGTCCAGGTTGACCGGCATACGCGTCTCTCCCATGGAGCCACGGCTGGTGATCGGTGCCGGCGGTCGCGACGGCGAGTCCATCCCGCTCGCCACCCTGCTCGAACGGCGGCTCGCCACAGGCCCCGGGCAGTCCGGCTGACCGAAGCGGCGCCCTGTCCTCGATTGGACATCATCAGGCTCTAGTTACACTCCGCTGTCAAACATAGACTTCAAATCACTTGCCGTTCTGCTCGGGCCCGGCGGACGGCACCGGTTCCATCCCTTTCGGCATCTCGCGTCCACACTGCGGAATGCCAGTTTGCGAGGAGTCCCACCATGTCCGAATCATTCAGCGCGGAACGTGACGCCGGCATCACCGAACAGCCGCCGGTGTCCAAGACCGAACGGGAGCAGGCCAGCATCGCGCTGGTCCCCGCCACCACGTCCGGGATGCCGCCGACCGCCCAGAGCTTCTTCGCGGTCGTCAACTCCAACGGCACTTTGGCCCGCGGTTTCGGCGCAGTATCCGCAACCCGTCTCGCCACCGGCACCTACCAGGTGGTCTTCAGCCACAACCTGACCGGATCGGCCTACGTCGGCAGCATCGGCCTGTCCGGCAGCCTCGGCGCGTCGGCCCCGGGTGAGATTACCGTCGTGGGTCGGGCCGGTATCCCCAACGGGGTGTTCATCCAGACCTTCGCCAGCGCCGGAGTGCTGGCCGACCGCGGCTTCCACCTGGCAATCCTCTCCTGACCGGCCGGTTCTGTTGATCAGCCCAGAACCGCGCGCGACCGGAAAGGCTGCGGGCCCGGACTCGTCAGAGTCCGGGCCCGCAGATAGTTGAGCTATGGAACTGGTCAGTTCACGGTGATCCGGACCGAGTCGAAGGCCGGAGTCTGGTTGGCCCGCTCCGACATCGGCAGCCGGTGCGAACCGTCGCCGGCCCAGACCGAGCACTGCGCGGTGCCGGACTGCGGCATGCCTGAAACCTGAATGGTGATCTGGTCCGGCTCACGACCACCACCGCCATCCTCGGTCGCCACGAAGAACTCCGGTGCCGGAGCCGGGTCTGGCGCGACCTCGGTCGACTGCAGCATCCGGCACGCGGTGTGGAAGTGACCACGGGTTAGGCCCTGCTCGTCAAGCAGCGAGCTCTCGACGTAGTAGCCACCCTGAGCCGCCGGGAGGAAGCGGTCCCGAACCAGGTTACGGGTGCTGACCTGGATGGTGAACGGCTCTTCCACGCCAACCTCGTCCGGGAACTCAGTGATCAGCAGCGACGGGTTGTTGGCTGCCGCGCCAACCTCACCGAACTGCGTGTCGATACACCGGTTGCCGACCTGGAAACCGTCGTGGTCGTCCAAGTTACTGTCGTCACAGCTGTTGGCCAGGATTTCCAGCCCGTCGTTGCCGCCGTCGTCGCCGTTGTCCCCGCCACCGTCGTTGTTGTCGCCGTTGTCCCCGCCACCGTCGTTGTTGTCGCCGTCGTCGCCGTTGTCCCCAACGCCGTCGTTGTTGCCGTCGTCGTCGCCGTTGTCCCCGCCACCGTCGTTGTTGCCGGGACGGTTGACGAGCTCGCAGGTGGCCAGTTCGTCGAGCCCACGCGGCTGCGGCGCGACCCGGCCGATGGCGATCGCGATCCGGTCCATGGTGGCGACCCGCTTACTGGCCAGCGGGCCGAGGATAGCGTTGTTGATGAAGTTCGGCCCGCCCTCGCCGACGCTGTCGGCGAGCCGGTTGTTGGCCTCTTCGATCTGCTCTTCCAGCAGGCCGAGGTTGCGCTCCACCTCGGTGCGCGCCGCAGCGGGGACCTCCGGCAGTTTGTCCGCCACGGACGGACACTCGATGGTCGGAGCCGCGACAAGGGTGGTGCCGCTCTCGCACTCCTCGAGGGTGGTCTGTCCGTCACCCCAGTGGTGCCGTACCTCGCGACCGTTCTCCCGAGTCACGGTGGTGGTCACGCCGCCTTCAGCCGTCGAACCAGGGCTCGGGGCGACACACTCCGTGGCGGTACGCAGCTGGTCGTTGGCAGAGGAGACCTGGGTGACCGCGACGATTCCCGCGAACACCGCGACCGTGCCGAGGACAGCGATGATGCGTTTGTTGCGGCCACTGACAGTGCGCTGGTTTCGGCCACGCGGGGTCGAACTGCGCCGTTGTGCCGACCTGTACATGGGGGTTACCTACTCCTTCTCGTCGAGGGCGGCGCGGTTGACAGGCGTCGTCCAGTGGGGCAGCCGTGTTCTGCTAGCTGGTCAAACGGGTGCCATCAAACGCCCACTTCCATTACCGGAACGAGTTCGCACCACGTTTACGAGAAGCCACGCTAAAAGCGGGTTATCCGAGCTGTCAAGCAGCCCGATCCTGCATCCAGGGAGTCTCACGGTTAGTGAAAAATTGGCAGGCGTCCCTCAACCCGCCGACATCATACTTTCGGTCAATGGGCCGGGTTCAACCTCGGCTGAAAAATCTTGCCTCGGCAGCTCAGAGCCGCGTGACGGACACCGACCGCATTCACCTCGTTCGACCAACAAGGCGACCCACGTACCGCAAGCTACCGCCTGGAAACTCAGCGGAATCGCTACGAGTCGAACCGATACCGCAGTGAGATATTCCACCCGCCGGGTGATCGCAGGGGTGCGCCGCACCGGCGGACCGGCGCGGCGCACGGAAAGTTGGGGTTCAGGCTGGTGCGGGTCAGGCAGGCAGGCCACCCACCTGGGTGTCGATCCAGGAGCGGATCGACGGCAGGTCGCCGTAGATCGACGGGCCGGTGGCACAGGTGGAGTTGTTGTTACCGGCGCGGCTGGTGGCGCCGATCAGGTACCACCGCCCGGAGACCCTCCGAACCTGCGGACCACCGGAGTCCCCGTAGCAGGCACCGGCGTTGCCGTTGGTGTTGTTGGTACAGATCTCGTACGCGCTGTCGATACGGCGACACCGACTGTCCGCGACGATCGAGGTGTCCAGCTCGTGGGCGACGGTCGGGGCCGAGCCACAGCCACGCGGAGCACAGGTCTGGCCCCAGCCGATGATCCGGGTGGCGGTGCCGACCGCACCGGAGGTGGTCGGGATCGGTGCCGGAGCGTAGGTCACCGAGCTGGCCAGCTGCATCAACTTGACGTCGATCCGTGGATGATTGACCGCGCGGGTCACCCGGACCACCGTGCCGCCGCTGGTCCGGTTGACGCTGCCCACCCGCACCGAGGCCGGAGTCGGGCAGTGCCGGGCGGTGACCACCCAGTTCGACTTGATTAGTGAACCGGTGCAGCCGGAGGTGTAGACCATGAACGGGTAGTTTTCGGTGGCCGGACGGCCGTTCACCACCAGGGTGCCGATCTCGTCGGCGGTGCTGGACGGCGGTGCGGCCTGCGCCGTGGTGGCCGGCATCGCGAGGCTGGCGGCGGCGAGCCCGGTGGCCAGCAGCAGCCGGGACAGGAGCGGGAGTGCCTTCATCGTGCGTGTCCTCATCGTCAGGGGGTACGCGCCGACCGATGGCGGCGCGGCGACAAACAGGTTGTTCGGCCTTGTCGGACAGGCGTTGCTAGGTACCCGATGCGAACTCTATCGACAAACGGCGATATTTCAATGCGTCTGGGGATACCGGTCCTGCCCTACCACCGGGTGATGGGGCGCCGGACGCCGCATGTCACAGGATGAGGTCGCCTGGGATCGGCCCGGCACGCCCGCGGCCCGTGCGACCATGCGAATGCCTCCCGGTGCTGCCGAGCGGAGGTGAACATGTCGGAGGATCGAGATCCCCTACCGGAGGAGAACGCTCTACCCAACCGCCGTGAGCTGCGGGTCGCCCTGGCCATGCGCGGCGGTGTCAGCCTGGCTGTTTGGATCGGTGGGGCGGTCGCGGAACTGGATGTGCTGCGCCGGACCACACCCGGCCCGCAGGGCACCGCGACTCTGCGGCGGGGGAAGTCCCCGGAACGCCCCGCCCAGCAGCAGCGGGCCGAAATCTACGCCAGCATGCTCCGGCTCGCCCGCTACGACGAGGTCAAAATCGACGTACTCGCCGGTGCCAGTGCCGGTGGTCTCAACGCCGTCGTCTACGGCGTGGCTCAGTGCGTCGGCTCGACCGTCGACGCGGTCCGCAACCTCTGGCTCGACGACGCCGACCTGTGGCAGATGATGCGGCAACCCCGCCCGGTCGGTCGGGTACCGTCGCTGCTGGCCGGCGACAAGTATCTCTACCACCGCATCTGCCGGGCGCTCTACCGGCTGCGCGACCGGGGTCACGCCGCACTCGCCACCGACGACATGACCGTCGACCTGTCCGCCACCCTGCTGGCCCAGGACCAGAACCAGGAACGCAGCCTGGCCGAAGGACAGGCCCAGTTCCACTTCACCCGCCGCGACGCTCCGCTCGACACCGGGATCACCGACTTTCCCGGACCCGCCGACCGGCCGGACGCCACCGACCATCCGTGTGACGATCCGCCGCACCCGGTCAAGTACCGGCTGGATCGACTCGCTCTTGCCGCCCGCGCCACATCGTCGTTCCCCGGGGCGTTCGAGCCCGCGTCGATCCACGCCGTCGCCGGTCACCACAACAGGTTGGAGTACGGCGCCGGCACGGACCGGACCTCGGTGCCGGAGATGTCGATGGTCTTCTCCGGACTGCGGCCGCGGAGGACCAGTCTGTACATCGGGTCCGAACCGTACTACGTGGTCGACGGAGGGATCTTCGACAACATTCCGATCCGGCGGGCGCTGCTGGCGATCTGCCGGACCGCAGCCGTCTCCCCCACCGACCGACGGTTGATCTACCTGGACCCGGATCCGTCACCGTCGGCTCGTAGCTCCCCGACTCAGCCGGACAGCAAGGGTGCCCTGCACTGGCTCCGGGTGCTGCTGCGGGCGATCGCGTTGAAACAACGCACCGAGACCGAGGAGGGCGAGCTCGGGCACATTCGCAGCACCAACGACATCGGCCTCGCCGCCCAGATCCGGCAGCACCTCATCACCCAGCAGATCATGCTCACCAGAGCGCGCCGCCGGCCCCTGGGCAGCTGGCGACCACCGGCCTGTGAGTGCCGGACCTGCCGCCGAACGCTGATCAGCGACCGAGTCGTCAGACGTGATAGCGATCCGCCACCACCGCTACCGGATCATTATCGTGACTATCGACACTCCGTCGACGCCCAGAAGCTCGCCGAGATTCTCACGAAGCCGGCGGAGTACTCCATCGGCCGACCGGCACTGTCCGGGCCGTATCAGGTTCTCGGCGAGTACGAGGCGCTGAACATCCAGGCACAACTCGACGACATCTACCACCAGGGAACGGGGAACGACGAGGAGGAGTTCCAAGACATCGAAGCGGCCTACAGCGCCACCACCATGCTGATCTCCTGGATCCGTGCACTCGAGGAGAAGAATCGCAACTCCGATTACCACGACGACCAGGCAGCGGGCGACGAGGCAGCCAAACGCCTACGGAAGGTCAAGGGCAAACTTTACCGGCTGCTGGCGCTGGCCGACCACATCCGGGACCTGGCCGGCGCCGAACTGCTTCGGGACTTCCAGGGATCGGGCGGCGCGCTGAAGAACCCGGACCTGCTGACCGCCACCCGACGCGCCCGCGCCCTGCAGCACGGGCTGCCAGGTCTCCCCGACAAACTCCGCCAAGCGATAGCCGACGGGCAATGCGACGATCAACAGTTCAACCGCATGCTGTTCGAACAGTACCCGGCGAAGTACATGGCCAGGGAAGTCGACATGTCAAGCCCTGGGAGGACCGCGCTGCACGAAATCTGGACGCTGGCCGAGGACCTTAAAGTAGAGTTGCTGGAGATTGGCCAACCGATCGCCAGGCGAAAACTGCGCAGCGACGACGACCTGTGTCCAAAGGACCGGCGAGCCTGGTGCGACTCGGCATTCAAGGACGTCCACGAGTCATCACTGCGCAAATTGAGCATCAAGAAGCTGCACACCATCTTCGCGGTAGCCGGCGGCGTGCCGGGAGTTCAACCCGTCGTCCATTACCACAAGATCACCGGCAACCAGGAGAGCCCGCTGCAGCAGAAGTTCCGCAACATCGACTGCAGCGAACGGCGCAAGCGCCTGACCGAGCGGCTGCGCACCGGCCGACTCGAGCCAGCCGATCCGGTAATCAACTCCCGTGCCAAGCTGGCCGGTACCACGCTGCACAACTTTGGATCCTTCCTCCGCCGGTCGTGGCGGGCCAACGACTGGGCCTGGGGCCGGCTGGACGCCACTGCCGGCATCACCGACATGATCGTCGACGGGCTTTGCGGTTGCTGCGACGACAACGAGCTCAACCGCGTCTGGCAGCGATGGGTCCAAGAACCCGTCCCCGGTGTGTCGGGACGGGAATGGCGACGGATCCTCACCGGCAGCAACGGTGACCTACCGCCCGCGCCTACCAGAATGAGCCGCTTGCAGCCTGACCAGCGGGAGTGTCTCAAGCGCGCGCTGAAGAGCTGGCTGCAATATCAGGTTCTGCTGGAGGAGGACCAGGAAGCCAGGGAAACGGGCCGGCCCGACAACCCTGACCAACCCCGGCAGCCAGCGGCGATGGACCACTGGGAGCAACTCACCAACCGGGTGTCCTGCGGCAACGAAGGCGTCCGAGACCTTCCGGTCGCCTACCGCTACGGTCTGTCCAGCCGAGCGGCCCACCTCACCTACCGGGCCCTCTGGCCGGCCGGCAAGGGCTGGCCGACCAGGGTCGGCCGCGCCCTGCTGCTGCTGATCCGGCCGCTGATCGTGTTGCTACCACTGGCCGCTGACCCGGCCCGCGCCGCCGCCACCACCCTGCTGGTCCTGCTCGGCTACGCGTCGATCGCCGACGCGTCCCGCGCCGACGAGAACCACCCCGGCTGGGTCGCTGGCGTCGCCGCGCTGCTCACGGCTGCCGCTATCGTCGCCGGCTGGATCCGGGGCACCCGAGACTGGGCACGGCTCGACCGCGAGACCGAATCGTGGAGCGAGGAGTGGCACCGGGTCGGCCATCAGATGTGGTGCACCGCGCGGCGCTGGCGGGCCCTGGGCCTGGTGCTGGCGGTCGTCTTCACCGCAGGAGGCGTCGGGCTGCTCTGGTTGCTTCCGAGCGGCAGCCTGCTCGGCAACCGCCCGGAAACCCTGACGATCGTCGGCACCGTCACCGTCACCACCTTGTGGTGGCTCGCCCACCGGCACGACCCGGCCCGGATCCCGCTACCCCGCCTCCGGCGCCAGAAGCAGCCGTACGACGCGGCGTGGAGCGCGGCGAACCATCGTCGTCACGTCCCCGTCCGGCGGGCCGTCTTCGTCTGCGCCATGCTGCTTCTGCTCCTGCCGCTGGTCATCTGGAAACAGCCCCGCCGGCTGCTGGAAGGACTCGCGCTCGAGTCGCTGCGGCTGGTGACCCCCCGTGCCGAGGTCACCGTGCAGGGCGTTCCCGAAGCGCACTTCCCGGCGATCGGAATCGGACTGCTCGCCGTAGCGCTGAGCGCGGTCCTGCTCTGGGGCTGGACGAAGCCGTGGCCGGCTCTCGCCGCGATCATCGGCACCGGCATAGTAGTCGCAACCGCCGCGCACCTGCTGTGTCCCGGCCGGATCACCAGCGGTCAGCTGACCGGGCTGCTCGTCGTCTGGGCGTCCTGCATGGCGGTCGTCACCGTCTTCCTACCTGTTACCGAGCAGTCCCCGGATCGGGTCTGACGCCGCCCGGCGCTCACCGGTCAGGGTACGCCGGACAAACTCCAGCAGCAGTGCCCATTTGAACGCCTGCTGTGCGTTGTCCGCGGCTGCGGAATGCCCACCCTCGACGTTCTCGTGGTAGGTGACGTCGTGGCCGTACTCGCGCAGCCGGGCGACCATCTTGCGGGCATGGCCGGGATGGACCCGGTCGTCGCGGGTCGAGGTGAGAAAGAGCGACGGCGGGTACGCCGTGCCCCGTCGGATGTTCTGGTACGGCGAGTACTCCCGCAGAAACGCCCAGTCCGCCGGATCGTCGGGGTCACCGTACTCGGCCATCCAGGAGACTCCAGCGAGCAGCTTGTGATATCGGCGCATGTCCAGCAGCGGCACCTGCCCGACGATCGCGCCGAACAGCTCCGGGCAGCGGGTCAACATCACGCCCATCAGCAGCCCGCCGTTGCTGCCGCCGTAGGCGCCGAGCCGGTCCGGGCTGGACAGGCCACGGGCGACCAGGTCGGTGGCGACGGCGGCGAAGTCATCGTAGGCGCTGAGCCGGTTCTCCCGCAGCGCGGCGGTGTGCCAGCGCGGTCCGTACTCGCCGCCGCCCCGGATGTTGGCGACCACGAAGCTGCCGCCCCGGGCCAGCCAGCCAGCACCGACGACGCCGCTGTAGGTCGGGGTCCAGGCGATCTCGAAACCCCCGTACCCGGTCATCAAGGTGAGCCCGGCCGCCGGTCCGGGCGGGCTGGTCTCGCCCGGTGTGACCAGGAAGTACGGCACCTCGGTGCCGTCGGCGGAGACGGCGAAGAACTGCCGGACGGTCATCTGGTCCGCGTCGAAGAATGCCGGACCGGTCTTGACCGGCCGCATCGGCCCGTCAACGGTGCCGTGCAACAGCGTCGGTGGCCGGATGAACCCGGCGGTGTGCAGCAGGAACTCGTCGCCTCGGTCCGGCTCGGTGTCGGCCACATCGGTGTGGTCGAATCCGCCGGCGTCGGGCAGCGTGCGCCGCCGCCAGCCGTCGTCGCCGGGGGTCAGTACGGTGATCTCGCTACGGACGTCGGTGAGGGTGACCAGCAGCAGATGGTTGCGGGTCCAGGCGTGGTAGCTGTAGGCGGAGCGCTCGGTCGGCTCGAAGACCGTGGTCAGCTCCCGTTTGCCGGCCAGGAACTCGTCGACCGGGGTGACCAGCACCGCGCCGGCCGGGTAGGTAGTGTCACCGGCCTGCCAGTCGCTGCGCAGCTCAATCAGCAGCCACTGCCGATGCAGGTCGATCTCGGCGTCCGAGGGCACGTCGACCAGGCCCCAACCGCCGTCGGGCCGCAGCAGGTAGGTCCGGTTGCGGAAGAACTCGGTGCGCCGTACCGCCAGGTCACGCTCGTAGCCGGCGGTCGGGTCGTGTACCACGGAGACGGTGACATCGTCGACCTCGCCGGCGAACGCCAGCGGGGCGTCGGCCAGCGCGGTGCCGCGCTGCCAGCGCCGGATGGTCCGCGGGTAGCCGGATTTGGTGACGGTGCCGGGCCCGAAGTCGGTGCCCACGTAGATGTGGTCGCGGTCGATCCAGCAGACGGTGCTCTTCGCCTCCGCGACGATGAAGCCGTCCGGCACGAAGTCGCGGGTGGTCAGGTCGAACTCGCGGACCACCGCGGCGTCCGATCCGCCCCGGGACAGCACCACCAGGCACCGGTCGTACCCGGGCCGCAGCACGTGGGCGCCCTTCCAGACCCAGTTCTCCCCTTCGACCCGGGCGAGTTCGTCGAGGTCGAGCAGGATCTCCCAGCTCGGCTGCGGCCGACGGAACTCGTCGAGGGTGGCCCGCCGCCACACCCCGCGGGGATGTCCGGCGTCCTGCCAGAAGTTGTAGAGGTGGTTTCCGCGCCAGGTCGGGTCGGGGATCTTGTCGGCGGAGTCGAGCACCTGCTTGATCTGGTCCCGCAGCTGGGTGAACCCCGGCTCGGCGGTCCAGCCGGCGGTGGTCTCCGCGTTTCGGTCGCGCACCCAGTCCAGGGCAGCGTCACCGAGCACCTCCTCCAACCAGAGGTACGGATCGCCGCCGTGCGACACCCGGCCGTCCATCACCATCCGTCTTCCTCCCCGCCCCCGGCCCGCTCTACGGGGGTACGCACCAGGATAGGCAAACTCGTCGTACCGCACCGCCCAGCAGAGGGTGCTGTCTCAAGGCCGGCTGCGAACGTCGCCGCCGAAGCTGGACACTGGACGCTACCGTGACGGTCGGACAAGATTGACGCACGTCCAACCTGCAGACGTGCGACCGGTGATCCGTCCGGGCCGGGTGGCGCGGACGGTTGGGGTGGGAGTGGACCGGCGACGATCGGGGCTGACAGATGAGCAGCATGCAGGAGGCGCAGCGGGCACACGCCCAGCAGGTGCACGCCCAGCACCGGGCCCAGGCCTTCGCGTACCGTCAGCATCAGCAGATGGTCTGGGAGGCGGAGAACGCCCGGCAGGCCGCCGAGCAGGTCGCCACCGAGGACGAACGCCAACGCAAGCGTCTCTACACCGAGGCCCGTGCGGCGAAGGTCGCGGCGGCCAACGCGAACCTGCGGTCGCGGGTAGCCGAGCTGGAGGAGCTGCTCGCCGACACCCTGGCCGTCGACGACCACATCGACCTCGAACGGCTCAAGCGCAGCAGCACCCCACCGCCGTTCGATCCCGGTGATCTCGCCGTACCGCTGGCCGCACCGCAGTGGTCCGACTTCGCCCCGCCGGAGCCGGCCGGTCTGGGCCGAATGTTCGGCGGCGAGGTCCGCCACCAGCAGCAGGTCGCCGAGGCGCGACAGGCGTTCGAGCAGGCCACCGCGAAACACGAGGCGGCGGAGGCGCAGCGGCGCCGCCGGCTGGCCGCAGCCGAGGAAAAGTACCGTCAGCAGTGCGAGAAGCTGGCCGCCAAGATCGCCGCGCACAACGCGGCGATCGACCGGTTCTCCGCCGTCTTCGCCGCCGCCGACCCGAAGGCCGTCGTCGAGTACTTCGGGCTGGTGCTCGGAAACTCCGTCTACCCGGACGACTTCCCGCAGCGTTACCGGCTCGCCTACCTGCCCGAGTCCCGTCAGTTGGTGGTCGAGTACCACCTGCCGGCGGTCGAGGTCGTGCCCCGGATCCGGGAGTACCGTTACCAGCCGGCCGACGACGAGGTGACGGCGGTCGGCCGCTCGGCGACCGAAATCGCCGACCGGTACGCCGACCTCATCACCCAGATCACCCTGCGTACGGTGCACGAGTTGTACGAGGCGGACCGTACCAGGCTGCTGGAGACTGTCTGTATCAACGGCATCGTCGAACGGATCGACCCGGCCACCGGCCGACCGGCCCGGCCCTGCCTGGTCAGTCTGCGTACCACCCGGGACGAGTTCGTCGCGATCAACCTGGCCAACGTCGACCCGGCTGCCTGCCTGCGCCGGCTCGGCGCACGGATCTCCGCCGACCCGGTGGATCTGGCGTCGGTGCCCGCCATTGTCGACTTCGACCAGGTCGACAAGCGGTTCGCCAATGAGATCGACGTCCTCGCCGACCTGGACCAGCGACCAGACCTGCTGACCACACCGGCTGACCAGTTCGAGCAGCTGATCGCCGACCTGTTCACCAAGCTCGGGCTGCAGGTACGCCAGGTACGTACGACGGCCGACGGCACGGTGGAGTGCATGGCGCACGATCCCCGCCCGTTGTTCGGCGGCACGGTCGTCGTGCTGGCTCGGCGCGGCGGCGGAACCATGGACGTGTCTGCGGTCCGTGACCTGTTCGGCGTCGTCCAGGCGGAGAACGCCTCGAACGGCATCCTGGTGACCACCGCCGGCTACACCTCGGCGGCCTTCGACTTCGCTTCCGGAAAGCCGTTGGAGCTGATCGACGGCTCGGCGCTGCTGCACATGCTCGCCGAGACCGGCGGGGTCAAGGCCCGCATCGACCGCCGGGCCTGAGCCGCGACCGTCGCGGGTCAGCGGGTCAGCGGGTCAGCGGGTCAGCGGGTCAGCGGGTCAGCGGGTCAGCGGGGAAAGTACCGGTCCAGGAAGTCGTTGTGGAACACTCCGGTTGGGTCGTAGCGGGTTAGCAGGTCGGCGAAGTCGTCCCACCGCGAGTACCTGCCGGCGAGTTCGTCCCGGCCGATACCGAACAGCTTGCCCCAGTGCGGTCGGGGGGCGTACGGCGCCAGCGCCTGCTCGACCGCGGCGATCACCGGCGTCACCGCCGTAGCATCCGCGACCCAGGTGAAGTGGATCGCGACGCTGTCCCGCGAATGGTTCATGCTCAGCCACAGTTCGTCGGCGGCGACGGTACGAATTTCGCAGACCTGCAGCACGGGCGCGACCCGGTCGCGAATCCGGGCCACCGCGTCGAGGGCGTCTACCACGTCGCCGGCCGCTACCAGGTATTCCGACTGTAGTTCGGCACCGCTGCTCGGAGTGAAGTCGAGCCGGAAGTGCGGCAACCTGGTGTGCCACGGACCGGCCACCCCCAGCTGGCTGGTGCAGTTCTCCACCGGCATTCCGGGCACCGGGTGGCGGGGGCCGTCGGCGGCGGCGAGCCCCAACCCGGCGGCGTCGACCGGCGGATGGTCGTGGTCGGTGCGCCGTTTCACCCACACCTGGTCGATACCGGTCCCGGTCCAGTCGGTGAACATGCTGACGCTGTAGCCGCTGGCCTGGAGTCGGTCCCATCCGGCGACGAGCGCGTCGCGGGACAGCCCGTGATAGACGTACTGCGCCACATCGAAGGTCGGCTCGATCGACAGGGCAACGCTGGTGACCACGCCGAGCCCGCCGAGACCGACCACCGCGCCGGCGAAATCGGGATGGGACTGGTCCAGCCGGACCAGGTCTCCGTTGGCGGTCACCAACTCCACCGCCCGTACGGCGGTGGCGAGGTTGCCGTTGCCGCGCCCGGAGCCATGGGTAGCGGTCGTGCAGGCACCGGCGACCGAGATGTGCGGCAGCGAGGCCAGGTTGTGCAGCGCGTACCCGTGGGCGTGCAGGTGTTCGGCAAGCTCGCCGTAGCGGACACCGCCGCCGGCGGTGACCGTCAATGTCTCGGAGTCGACCGTCACCTCGGCGGGCAGGCCGGCGAGCGAGACGAGGTCTCCGTCGGTGTCGGCGATCCGGTTGAACGAGTGCCCGGTGCCGAGCACCCGCAGCCGGGCCGATCTGCCTACCACCTGTCGCAGTTCGTCGACGGTGGTCGGGCGATGGACGTGACGCGCGGCGAAGGTTACGTTACGCGCCCAGTTGGTGACCACAGCGGCCATCAGCCCGTTCTCCTCTCGCCGACCCGCCTCACCGTACCCTGGACCGACGCAAGCTACGGTCGCGCCGGAGGAGGTCCCATGCGGGTGGCGGTGTTCAGCACCAAGCCGTACGACAAGCGGTTCCTGGCCGCCGCGAACGCCGAGGCCGGTCACGACCTGGTGTTCCTGGAGCCGAGGTTGTCGGCGGACACCGCACCGTTGGCCGACGGCTGCGACGCGGTCTGCGCGTTCGTCAACGACGACCTCAACGCACCGGTGCTGGAGACGCTGGCCGGCGGCGGGGTCCGGCTGGTCGCGCTGCGCTCGGCCGGGTTCAACCATGTCGATCTGGCCACCGCGCGCCGGCTCGGGCTGACCGTCACCCGGGTGCCGGGCTACTCGCCGCACGCGGTCGCCGAGCACTGTGCCGGGCTGATCCTGGCGCTCAACCGCAAGATCCATCGCGCCTACAACCGGGTCCGGGAGCACAACTTCGCCCTCAACGGGCTGCTCGGTTTCGACCTGCACGGCCGGACCGTCGGCGTCGTCGGCACCGGCAAGATCGGCGTCCGGTTCATTCGGATCATGGCCGGGTTCGGCTGCCGGGTGCTCGCCGCCGACCCGTACCCGTCGGACGAGGCCATCGCCGCCGGCGCCAGTTACGTCCCGTTGCCGACGCTGCTCGCCGAGTCGGACATCATCACCCTGCACTGTCCGCTCACCCCTGACACCCATCACCTGATCGACGAGGAACGGATCGCGCAGATGCGCGACGGCGTGATGCTGATCAACACCAGCCGGGGCGCGCTGGTCGACACCGCCGCCGTGATCCGCGGTCTGAAGAGCGGCAAGATCGGCCATCTGGGCCTCGACGTGTACGAGGAGGAGGCCGATCTGTTCTTCGAGGACCTGTCCGACCAGATGCTGCGCGACGACCTGTTCTCTCGGCTGGTCACCTTCCCCAACGTGCTGATCACCGGCCATCAGGCGTTCTTCACCGAGGAGGCGCTGCACAACATCGCCACCACCACCGTCGGCAGCCTGACCGCGTACGAGCGGGAGGGCACCCCGGCGGACATCCAGCCCGACGCCCTGGTGCGCTGACCGACGAACCCCGTACGCGGGCGTCCGGGCCCAGCGCCGGCCGCGGCCCGGTCCGATCCGGCCGGGAGCAGACAGTGTCAAAGTCATGGCTGAAGGCCGGCCGGCCGGTTCCCCGTGCCCGCCGGTTCACACCGGTTAGCTTCCCACGTCTGCGGAAACTCTTCACCTTGACGGATGCTCAGCCCGGGCCGGCCCGGCAGCGCGGCCCGGTCGGCCGATCAAGGGGCAGGACCAGGAGCGCACCGAGAGTCAGGAGTGACGCCATGGGGTACCTCACCACGCAGGACGGCAGCCAGCTCTACTACAAGGACTGGGGTTCCGGCCCCGCCATCGTGTTTTCACACGGCTGGCCGCTGACCGCCGACGCATGGGACGGCCAACTGCTGTTCCTCGCCCAGCAGGGGTTCCGGGTCATCGCGCACGACCGGCGTGGGCACGGCCGGTCCAGCCAGTCGCCCGAGGGCAACGATATGAACGGCTACGCCGACGACCTTGCCGCGGTGATCGAGGCGCTCGGCCTGACCGACGCCACGCTGGTCGGGCACTCCACCGGTGGTGGTGAGGTGGCCCGGTACATCGGCCGGTACGGCACCGGACGGGTGGCGAAGGTGGTGCTCATCTCCGCCGTACCGCCGATCATGGTGCAGACGCCGGACAACCCGGACGGGCTGCCGCTGGCCGTGTTCGACGAGATGCGGGCCAACCTGGCCCACGACCGAGCGCTGTTCTACCGGGATCTGGCGATCAAGTTCTACGGCGTGAACCGGCCAGGTGCCGAGGTATCCGACGGCATCCTGCACCAGTTCTGGTCGTGGAGCATGCAGGCCGGGCTGTGGAACGCGTACCAGAGTGTGGCGGCGTTCTCGGAGACCGACTTCCGTGACGACCTCGCCGCCTTCGACGTCCCCACCCTGGTGATGCAGGGCGACGACGACCAGATCGTGCCGATCGGGAACGCTTCGATGAAGACCGCCCAACTGGTGTCCGGCGCCCAGGAGGTCTATTATCCGGGCGCCCCGCACGGTATCACCGCCACCCACCAGGACCAGGTCAACCAGGATCTGCTCACGTTTTTAAAGAGCTGAGCCCGGCACCGGCCGCGTTCGTCGGCCTTAACCGACTCCGTCACAAGAAGCCGAGCGGTCCGTTTCGCCAGGACCGCTCGGTCCCCGCTGGCGACCACCTCTGCCTGCCCGACATCGGCCAGCACACCGGGGATTCAACCGCACTGCCACGTTTGTCCGGGTCCGTGGTGCCAACGCCAGCCCGACGAGCCGCAACTTCCGACCGGGCGTCCGCAGCAATGAGATCGACAGAGCCGCCGGCGGTGTCCGGCTGGTGGATCCGCCGATGCCGGGCCGCTTCGACCAGCACCGCGCGGCCGAATGACGACATCCCGACTACCAGCAGCCGACTGAGCCGTACGGTCGGCATCGGGTCCTGCCGGAACAACCAGCGGGCGGCGAGCTCGTATCACCCATAGACGCCAGTCGGCTACCGAACGCTTGACCATCACATTTCACGGTGAAGTGGGAAAATCTGCCTTGGTGCCACTGGTCCGTCACCACGCACACCGACCGGATAAGATTCCTTCGCCGGGGCGGTAGCTCAGCCGGTCAGAGCAGGGGACTCATAATCCCTCGGTCGCGGGTTCGAGCCCCGCCCGCCCCACTACCAGGTACAGCGTTCCGCGAACCGGATCCGGTTCTCGAGTGTTGCCGGTTGACGCCATGGGCCATTTGCATCCACAGCGGACTGCCGCCCAGCGACAGCACCACGGCGGCGAACAGGACGGCGGCCGGAGACCGGGGAGGGGGACAGAGGCGCTCGGGGCACCAACCACATCGTGCAGCGCAGCCCGGACGGCAGCAAGCCGGGGTTACCCGAACCTGTACATCACGTTCGTTGACGTGCGCGACGTCGCCGCCGCCCGCGCGCTGGCCATGACCACGCCCGGTGCCGCCGGCCAGTGGTTCCTGCTCTCCGGCGGCCCGGCGATCGCGATCAAGCAGGTCGGCGTCCTATTAGAGGCCAACCTCGGCGACGCGGACAAGCGGGTGCCCGCCCGAACCATACCCAATCCCGTCGTGCGGGTGGCGGCCCTGTTCAACAAGGCGTTCCGGGGCGATCCTCGCCGCCGCAACCACCGTGCCCGACAAGGGTTTTGGTCAAGAAGTGAGGGGGTGCCGGCAGTGACCCGCCCACAGGTCACCGCCAGCTTTCCCGGCGCCGCTGCAGACCGTCGAGGATCAGGTCGAGCCCGACGTCGAACTCGGCCGCATAGGAGTAGCCGGGTGCCAGCGCCCGATGAACGATCATCTCGGCGAGATGCGGCAACTCGTCGCGGGGCAGTTGCTCCAGGATCGCGCCCGCCACCTGGGTGACCTCGGCGGACGAGGTGAACGGCAGGCTGAGTTCCTGCAGGGTGAACCCGTAGACGTAGCTGTCCAGCATGGAGAGCGAGTGCGCCGCGCCGGCGATGGAGAAGCCACCTGCACGCAGGCAGCCCAGCACCGCGTCGTGGTGGCGCAGGGTCGCCGGGCCGGGGTTGGTCCGGGAGTCCATCAGACCGATGGCCCACGGGTGTCGGATCAGCGCCGCCCGCATCGAAGCCGCCCGGTCCCGCATCGCGGCACACCAGTCGACCCCGTCCGCCGGTAGGTCAATCTCACCGAACACGACATCGACCATTCCGTCGAGGATCAGGTCCTTGTTGCGGAAGTGGTGGTAGAGCGACATCGCCTCGACGCCGAGCCGCTGCGCTAGCCGGCGCATGCTCGGCACCCCCGAGCCGGCCTCGTCGGCCAGCGCGACCGCTTCGCGCAGCACCAGGTCCCTGGTGAGCGCGGTGCGCCGGTTCCCGGGCGTACCGGCTGGCTCTGTGCCCACGTGATCCTCCTGCCGTCAGCCGCTCGGACCTCTTGACAACCTTACACCGCAAGGCTGTACCTTACAGCGTAAGCCAAACGTGGTACGGGGAATTCGAGAGACAGGAGCGGGACCATGGAACCGATCGGCACCGACGGAGTCGGCCAGCCAGGTGCGGGCCGGCGGATCTGCGTCGTCGGCGCGTCCGGGAAGCTCGGGCGGTACATGGTGCGGCACGCGCTGGAGCGCGGGTACGAGGTCGTCGCCGTGTGCCGTGAGAAGAGCGTGCCCAAACTGTCCGAGTTCGACGGTCGGATCACCGTGGTCCCCGGTCCGACCAACTCCCGTACGGTCATTGCCCGGGCGGTGCGCGGCTGCGACGCTGTGCTCACCGTGCTGGTGCCGTGGGGGGTGCAGAGCTACGCTTCGGGCACCGCGCAGGCGGTGCTCGACTACGCCGAGCCCGGTGCCCGGCTAATCTTTTCCTGCGGTTGGCACATCACCCGCGACGGCCGGGACGTCTACCCCCGGGGGTTCAAGCTCTACACGACGATCTTCGGCTGGCTGGCAAAGCTGCTGCGGGTGGTGGACGTCGACGACCAGGTGCAGGCCTGCCAACGGGTCTTCGCCAGCGGCACCGACTGGACCGTCGTACGCGGCAGCGACCTCGAGGAGGGCGACAGCCAGGGCCTGCCGGTGTGGAGCCGGCATGTGGGTGACCCGGTGCTGGCCAGCAACCTGACCCGGCGCATCGACTACGCCAGGTTCATGGTCGAGGCCGTGGACGACGACACCCTCATCCGGCAGGCTCCGGCCATCGTCGGTCGGCTGACTCCGTCCGCCCTCGCCCATGCCGGTCTACCGCAGTGACAGGCGTGGCCCAGCCGGCACCGACCACCGCGAACGACGCCCAGTGGCGCAACGGTGATCCGTCGTCCCGCGACCGCCGCATCGCCCGCCGCAGCGCCTCGCCCACCGGTGCCCCGGTACGGACAATCCGGTTCGGCGCCGCAGCCGAGCTGCTACGTCGACGCGGTTGAGGCCGGTACGCCGGCGTACCGGCTCGCCGGCCCGGTGTCCGAGGTCGGACAGGGCTGCGACGGCGGTCTCAGGATCCCTGTCCTACTCGGTCAGCGGCGTGGTGGTCGGGATAGCGTCCGGATTGCCCGGCGGGGACGCCCGCAGGTATCCCATCGTCACCGACGGTCGTCGCGACCACCTGCGCCGGCGCGCGCAGCGTGCCACGCGGCGGCGCTCCCGCCGGCAGCGCGCCGACGACAGCCACCGTCCGCAGGTGACACCAACCGGTGGTCGGGGTCTGGGACAGCCGTGCCAACTCGGCCCGGACGACTGTCTCTGGCGGTGTCTCTCGACCGACAACGGAGGTGGCGATCAGGTGCTGACCGGGCGGTGCGTGGTCCGGTGCCGCCTGACTGACCACGACGGTGTTCGTGACCGGCCTGCGGCGGTGCCCGTCGAGCAGCAGGGTCGTCTCCGCCACCGGCGGCTGGTCGGCGGCATGATAGTTGGTGGTCAGCTGGCGCATCCGTACCGGCGAGACCGACTGGATCAGCCGGGCGGCCGCCGGTGGATCGGTCGCCACGATAGTCCACTGGCAACGGGTGCGCACCAGGCCAGGCTCGATCGCCGATCGTCTCCGCTCGGGTGAGCAGCCGGCGGGACCGGCCAGGGCGTACCGCACCAGCAGCCGACCGAGTCGGAGCCGGTCCGGCAGGGTGCCGACACCGGTGAGCAGCGTCGCCGGCTGCGGAGAGTCGGCGGGCTTCCGCAAGCCCAGTGAGCCCGGCACCGACTATGACGGCTTCCGCCACGACGGCCATCCGTGAAAGCTCCCCCGTTTGGACTCGAACCAAAAACCTGCCGGTTAACAGCCGGCTGCTCTGCCAATTGAGCTACGGGGGACCGCTGCGTAGCCGGTACCGGATCTCTCCGGCCGCCTAGCGACGGAACAAGAGTACAGGACGCCAGCGCCGGATGGGCGACCGGGTTCGCCGCCCCGGACCGAACGGGTCCACCGTCTCGGACCGGCCGGGTTCGCGGCACGGCCCGGCGGTCGAGCTCCCAATAAGAAACTAAGAAACCTATCGAAACGGACAAAAGACCGAGTTGTCTGCGCTGACGCGTGAGAAGGGAGCAGGATGGGTAGACAGCACCGGACAGATGACGAAGGCACGACCGGGTCACTCATCGGCCAGCCGGCACCGAACCGGACCGACGGCCGACGGGTACACCGGGTCAGGTACGGAAGGAGCCGCTATGCGCGGAAAACTTTGGTTCATCGGCGGGGTGGCCGTGGGTTTCGTCCTGGGCGCCCGCGCCGGTCGGGAAAAGTACGACGAGCTGGTACTCAACGCACGCAAGGTGATGGACCACCCGACGGTGCAGGAGGCCGCCGGGGTGGCGCAAGCTCAGGCCAACCGGATCTACGCGGAGGGCCGGGAGCGGCTCAGCCACACCCGGCTGGCCGAACGCCTCAACGGCCACGACCACCTCACCACCCCCGACAGCAGTCTCGCCGACGCCGGGATGGGCACGGCCTCCTCGCCCGGGTCCACCGGTGCGACGACGGCCGGGAGCAAGCCAGGCAAGGGCACCGGGCCCGGCGGCAGCGCCAGCTGACGCCGGCACACCATCGAGAACGCGGCGTACGCGTGGGCCGGTCACCCCCGTTGACGGGGGTGACCGGCCCACGGTCGTACCGGTGTGTCGCCGCCGCTGGTGCGGCGGCGGCCAGGTCAGTCCCGGCTGCTGGAGAACGCCGCGTCGAACGCCGCCGCCGGGGCGTCGAACGCCTGCTGACGGACGAACCGCAATGCCTCGGGAGCGCCGACCAACCGGTCCATCCCGGCGTCCTCCCACTCGACCGAGATCGGTCCGTCGTAGCCGATGGCGTTGAGTGCCCGGAAACAGTCCTCCCACGGCACGTCGCCGTGCCCGGTGGAGACGAAGTCCCAGCCCCGACGCAGATCCGCCCAGGGCAGGTGGGAGGCGAGCCGGCCGCGCCGACCGTCGCCGGTACGGACCTTCGCGTCCTTGCAGTCGACGTGATAGATCCGGTCGGCGAACTCGAGGATGAAGTTGACCGGGTCCAGTTCCTGCCAGACGAAGTGCGACGGGTCCCAGTTGAGGCCGAACGCCGGGCGGTTGCCGATCGCCTCCAGGGTGCGGCGGGTCGTCCAGTAGTCGTAGGCGATCTCGCTTGGGTGCACCTCGTGGGCGAACCTGACCCCGACCTCGTCGAACACGTCGAGGATCGGGTTGAACCGGTCCGCGAAGTCCTGGTAGCCGCGTTCGATCATCTCCGGCGGTACCGGCGGGAACATGGCCAGGGTATGCCAGATCGACGAGCCGGTGAAGCCGATGACGGTGTCGACGCCGAGCTTCGCAGCGGCCCGGGCGGTGTCCTTGATCTCCTCGGCGGCGCGCTGACGGACGCCTTCAGGTTCCCCGTCGCCCCAGATCCGGGCGGGCAGGATCCCCTGGTGTCGCTCGTCGATCGGATGGTCGCAGACCGCCTGGCCGACCAGGTGGTTGGAGATTGCGTACACCTTGAGGTTGTACCTGGCCAAGGTTTGCAGCTTGCGTTCGACGTAGTCGTCCTCGGTCAGCGCCCGGTCCACCTCGAAGTGGTCGCCCCAACAGGCGATCTCCAGGCCGTCGTAGCCCCACTCCGAGGTCAGCCGGCACACTTCCTCGAACGGCAGGTCGGCCCACTGGCCGGTGAAGAGCGTGATGGGTCGCGCCATGGTCCTTCTCCCGTTGTCGTCACTGGGATTCCAGCCCACGCCACAGGTGCGGCGCGTGGTTGGACCGGTGCGAGGTGACGGCCCGATGAGCTACGGCGTGGAACTGCCTGGTCGTGGTACACCGATCGGTGGCGCAGGCAGCGAACACCGGCCGGCTGGTCACGGCGGCACCCGGCACGGTCACCGTGCGGCGCGGCGCTTCGCGACCGGGCGGGTTGCGCCTCCCGCCCGGACACCGGCCCGGGTACGGGCCTGCCCGCACCACTCTAGGCCGGTTGCCGGCCCGCGCGATAGAGGCAGCCGAGGTACAGGCCGACAGGGTACGACGCTAGCGGGGTACGAGCCTGGCTGGTCAGTAACCCCACTCGGCAAGCGGCTTCTCCAGCACCCGGTCCACTGCAGCCAACTGCTCCGGACTGAGTTCCCGGTGGTACGCCGCCCCGCGACCGCTGTGGAACTCGTACCGGCGGAAGCCACGCTCGAACGCGGACGACCAGTCGAGGCCGAGAAAGTCGAGCATCCGGGCCACCTCGTCGCGCGGTGCGACCAGCAGGTCCTCGTACCGTACGTCCAGCCATTGGCCGGCCGGGTGGCTGGCCCGAGCCTCGGCGAACGCGGTCATCAGCATCTTCCAGCCGAGCGCGGCCAGCACCGGAAACGACCGGTCGGCTTCTTCCCACTCGGCCCGCAGGTCGGCCGGCAGCGGGCCGAGAAACCAGCTGTCCGGCCCACGCCAGCCGTCCCACCAGCCCATCTGCAGCCACGAGTTGGCCACCGCCCGCCCGTCGCGGACCACGTTGACCACCCGCAGATCCGGGTACGCGGCATGCAGCCAACCGGTGCGGGGCCAGCCGGTGACGTGTTGCAGCAGCACCTGGCAGCCCTGCCGCTCGACCCGGCGGTCGAAGAAGGCGCGCAGCCGCTGGCCCACGTACGGGGTGAGGTCGTCGGCCCGCAGATCCCGGCACGGCCTGGAGTAGCCGGCCATCACCTGCCGGTCGATCAGCCGGTACGCCTCGGACGGCGCCACTCGCAGCCGGCCGCGTTCCAGCAGGCGACGGCTGTGCCCGAGCGAGGTCATACCGGCCGGCCGGGGCGTCGAGCGGCGGTAAAGCCGGCCGTTGCGGCGACCGGCCAGGTTGAGCCGGGGCAGCTTGTCGTCCAGCCCGGACACGAAGCCGACGGCCGGGTGCCGGGCCAGGATCTCCTGGACGAGGGTCGATCCGCACCGTCCGGTACCCACGACGACGGACAGCATCGGGTCAGCCTTCCTTGCTCGGTGTCGTGGCCGGGACCGGCCCGCCCTGGGTCCTGGCCGGAGGCACAGCCGGGGCCGGGGGCGCTGCGGGACGCCGTACCGGGTAGCCGAAGCGGCGCAGCAGCGGCAGCGTCACCGCGGTGACCACCGCGAACGACCGGCCGGGCAGCGCCCAGACCCATTCTGCGTCGTCGCTGACCGGGACCGCTCCGGTACGGTGCCGCGCTGGGTTGCCCGCCACCGAATGGGTGGGGGCCAGAGTGACCCGGCCTTCGGCGTCCACCGGCAGCCCGGCCGGATCCAGCCCGGCGAACAGCGCGATCCGGCGTAGCTGACCGGCCGGGTCGGCAACCACGTCCTCGTAGCGGATCCGCAGGTAGCGGTCGGGTCCGGCGGCTTCGAAGAACCGTGCGGTGGCGGCGTTCCACACCCGCCACAGCAGAGCCGCCTTCCACACCGGCGGGCGGCTCATCAGCTTGCGGTCCGCCGCGCCGTCCAGTCCACGCCGACGGCGCCAGGAAAAGGCGGTGCCGCGCGGGTCCCGAACCAGGTGCAGCACCCGCAGGTCGATGCCGGGCAGGTCACGCAGCAACGCACCGTACGGTGGCAGCTTCGACGAGTCGACCACCACCACCGGCCCGTCGCCGCTACGACTCACCTGGCGGGCGACCGCCGGATAGACCGCTGCGATCGCGGCATCGTCGGCGTGGTGCGGCACGGCCCGCCGGCCTGCGCCGGCCCGGCGCAGCATGGCTGGCAGGTCCCGCATCCGCAGCCTGGTCCGCAGTCGTCGGGCTATGCCGGCGGCCGCCGAGCCGGCAGCAAATGCCGGACCAGCAGCAGCTGTCAGCTCGGCGGTGACCGCCTGCCAGACCGGACACGCGTTGAACGGCGCGCCGCAGCCGCAGGGACGGTTGTCGACCATCCCGCGCTGCCAGAGGTAGCGCAGCTCGCCAGCGGCGAAACAGCCGTCCAGCTGCCCCAGGACGGTGGTGATCAGGGTGCTGCCGCTGCGACCACTGCCGGCCAGGTAGAGCACCCGGACCGGAGGACTCGTCGGGCCGTACGCGCCAGCGGCAGAGGGCGTACCGGCAGCAGGGGGCGTACCGGTCATCGTCGGGTTCCGGCCGGGGCGGTCAACGCCGCGGCCAGATAGGCGTCGCGGAGCCGGTTCAGGTGCAGGTCGGGCGTGAAGTCACGGTCGATCTTGTCCCGGGCGGCCCGGCCCATCGCGTACGCCCGGTCCGGATCGGCGATTAACCTGCCCAGCGCGTCGCCGAGCGCCGCCGGGTCGTCGGCCGGGACGGTCTCGCCATCGACGCCGGGACTGATCAGCTCCGGCAGCCCACCAAGGTCGGTGCCGACCACCGGCACGCCGCAGGCGAACGCCTCGAGCACCGCCATCGGCTGGTTCTCGTGCCAACGGGACGGCACCGTGACCGCCGCCGAGGACCTGATCAGGTCGTGTAGCCGGGACTTGTCCAGCCGGCCGTGGAACCGCACCCGGCCGGGTGCCACCCGGTCGGCGAGGGCCCGGACCGCAGGCAGTGCGGGGCCGTCGCCGGCCACGTGGACGGGCACCTGCCGGGGCAGCCGGGCGGCCGCCTCGACCAGCGTGTCCACCCCCTTCTCAGCGGAGATCCGGCCGGCGAAGACCACTCCCCCGCCCGGCGAGTCCTTCACCGCCACGGCAGCTGTGTCCACGAAGTGGTTGATCACCCGGAGCCGGTCCGGGTAGACGCCGGCTCGGCGCATCACGTCGGCGAGGAACCGGCTGGGACTGACGAACACCCCGACCGGACCATATGCCTGTGACTTTCTGTGTATCCACGACTCCACAGCGAGTAGCGTACTGGCGGTTGCCGATCCATCCTTGCACCTGCGCCGCGCGGCGTGGAGCGGACCTCCATCGACGCACGCCTCACAGACCTTCCCCCGGTCCAGCAGCTGGTAGCTGGGGCAGGCGAGCTTGTAGTCGTGCATGGTCAGCACGCACGGCACCCCGACGTCGCGGGCGGCGGCGAGCACCGACGGAGACAGCTGGTGGTAAATGTTGTGCAGGTGGATGATGTCCGGCCCAAAGTCCTCGATCACCCGGGTCAGGCCGCGGCGGCTCGCCGGCGACCAGATCATCCGACCGGCGACGGCCAGCCGGGGGCGCAGTCCGCGCGGCGCCGGTTCCAACTCGACGTGCGGCGGGAAGTGCCGGGCGTACGGCAACGGCCCGTCGTTGTCCGGGTGGGTCATCCCGAAGTACGCAACCTCGTCCCCGGCGGCGCGCTGCAGATCGGCGAGGTCGATCAGATACCCCTCAGCGCCACCCCGACGGTACAGAAACTTGTTCACATGGAGGACACGCATCAGTCCGGCCCGCTCGCTCGATACCGGGGTGTGGCCACCCGGTTATGGTGGCGCAGGGCTCCCGCCCTGGCTGCTGCCTCACGCTATGCACCCACGCCGGGTTAGTCCAGTACCGAATCGCCAACTAGCTGATCGGATGATCTTGTGTGGCTGACCAGCCTGCGTTCTGGCGTTTCGCCCCGATCCGTGAGTAGCCTGACCGCGGCCCGACCTCGCCCCAGCCTGGCCACAGCGGCTGGTGACGTACCCGAGGAGGACCGGTGAACAACGACGAGCCTTCCACCCTGGCCTGGACCGCGCGGCGAATCGCCCGGCACGCCCGATGGTTCCGCACCGAAGGACTCCGCCGCCTCGTCGAGGAGGACCGGCTCAACCCGGTCGACCGGGTCACCACCGCGTGGACCAAGCTGCGCTGGCGACACCAGCACGGCGTACCCCGTGGTCAGGCCACCCCGGTCTACCTGGTCGGCCTGCAGCGGTCCGGCACCAACATGCTGGTCCGCGGGCTGGAGAACATCGGCGAGTTTGAGGTCCGCAACGAAAGCGACCGGCGGGTCTTCCATCGTTTTCAACTCCGCGACGACGCGGTGCTGACCACCGTGGTGAACCGGAGCCGACACGCGTACGTCCTGGTCAAACCGCTGTGTGAGAGCCACCGGGTCGACGAGTTGCTCGCCCTGCCCGGGATGGCGCCGGGTCGGGCGATCTGGGCCTGGCGCGACGTCGACAACCGGGCCCGCTCCGAGGTGGCCAAGTTCGGCGACGCCAACCTGCGGGCGCTCGCCGCCATCGCCGACGGCACCATCGGCCGTCGCTGGCAGGGCCAGCGCCTCGACGCGGACACCTACGAGCTGATCCACGGCTTCGACTACCGACGGATGGACCGGCACACCGCCGCCGCTCTTTTCTGGTATGTCCGGAACACCCTCTACTTCCGCCTCGGCCTAAACCGCCGCGACGACGTGCTGCTCAGCTCGTACGACGCGTTGATCGCCGATCCGGCCGGGCAGATCAGCCGGCTGTGCGACTTCCTCGGGATCGCCTACCGCCCCGACCTGTCCGCGCACATCGCCCCTCGTACCCCCGCCCGCCAGCCGCTGCCGATCGACCCGGCGGTCCGTACGCTCTGCGACGAACTCACCGCCCGACTGACCGCCAGCGGCCGCCCGCAGTCCCCCACCACCCCACCTCGACAAGCCGACACCGACCGGCGTGCCCGGTGAGCGTGGAAAGGACCGACCATGGCTGAAGCCCTCGCGCCGGCCACCGCCGAAGTGACGCAGTTGCCGACGGCGCCCATCTTCCTGGTGGGCTGCCAGCGCTCCGGCACCACCTTCCTGCGGCTGGTGCTCGACTCGCACTCCCGAATCTCCTGCGGACCGGAGACCCGGTTCCTGCCGGACCTGCGACGCATCGTCGGCTCCGACTGGGAGCGACTGGCCCGCTTCGGCTTCACCCGGGAGGACTGGCTGCGCCGCATCGCCGACTTCTTCGGCGGCGTGCACGCCGACTACGCCACCGGCCGGGGCAAGGCCCGGTGGGCCGACAAGACCCCGCTGTACGCGATCTCGCTCGACTTCGTCACCGAGGTCTTCCCGGACGCGCAGATCGTGCACGTGATTCGAGACGGCCGCGACGTGGTGGTCTCGCACCGCAAACGGTTCGGGTACTGGTCGGCGGTGAAGTGCGTGGTCAAGTGGCCGCGCTACATTCGTACCGCTCGTGCGGTGGGTGCCACCCTGCCGGCTGACCGCTACCACGAGCTGCGCTACGAGGATGCGGTACGTGAGCCGGAGAAGTCGATGCGCGCGCTGTTCGAGTTCCTCGGCGAACCGTGGGAGGAAGGCGTGCTCGACTACGTCGACAAACCGCATGACGTGGCCGGAAAGTACACCAGTGAGGCGGACCGACGCCGTGCCTCCGCCGGCACCGACTCGGCCATCTACCGGTCCCGCGTCGGCAGCTACCGCCGGGAGCTGGACCCGTTCCTGCGGCTGCTCGTCGCGGTCTTCTCCGGGCGGATGCTGCGCGAGCTGGGTTACCGATGAACACTGCGACGCGGCCGGACACCGTGGCCCGGCGCTGGGTGGCGGCGGCGCTCGGCGGGCTGTTGCTCCTTGCCGGCTGCACCAGCGCCGACGAGGACACCACCCCGCCACCGGTGCCGCCGACCGGCGCGCCGCTGCCGAGCCTGCCGCCCTACCCCGAGGACACCCACCCGTTCGGCGCGCACTGGGACTGGAACCGGTACGACGAGTTCCTCCCGTACCTGCGCAAACTGTCCGGGTCCGCCACCTACCATGAGATCAGCTGGTGCAGCATCGAGCCGACCCAGGGGCAACAGGACTGGTCGGCCCTGGACCAGATTGCCCAGCGCAGCCGGGTACTCGGCATCGCGCTGAACATCAAGATCCGGACCGAGATGTGCTGGGCCACCGGTGGCACCCCGGAACACGTCCGCGGTCAGGCCAACAAGACCGAGTCGACGATGCCGCTGGACATGGCCGCCTATCGGCAGTTCGTCGGTGACGTAGTGCGCCGCTACACGCCCTACGGCGTCCGCCAGTACGCAATCGAGAACGAGGTCAACGCCCCGCAGTACTGGCGCGGCACCCCCGCGGAGTACGTCGAGCTGGCCACCGCCGCCGCTGAGGCGGTGCACGCCGCGAACCCGGACGCGGTGGTCGTCGACTCCGGCATCAGCAGTGTCGCGTACGGCTTCGGGGTGGTCGACCGGCTGGTCCAAGCCGGCCGCAACGACGAGGCGATCGCCGCCTACAACGCGTACTTCCAGCGGCGGATCGGCACCCGGGGCCGCAAGATCCCCGAAGTGGACACGATCGAGACGCTGCGGACCGCGCTCGACAACGAGACCAACGTACGTAACGTCGCCTTCCTGGCCGCGACCGAGCAGCTGATCGACGACGGGGTGGTGCAGCTACGTCAGGTGCACTACTACGAGCACTTCGACGGCGTACCGGCGCTGCTGGACTACCTCGCGGCACAGAACCCGGTCGACGTGCCGATCGAGGCGTGGGAGGTCGGGCAGTTCTGGCGCGACGGCGACGGCGACGACGTCAGCCGGGCCGAGGAGGTCGTCAAGGTCTCCACCATGCTGCTGGCCGGCGGTATCCGACAAGTGATGTGGCTGCCGCTGGGCTACAGCCCGAACAACCAGGCCGGCAGCGAGGTTCGCTACGGCCTGCTCGACCCCGATGGTACGGAACGTGAGGCTGGCCGGATGTTCGAGAGCCTGGCGGTGGCGGCCCGTGGTGCGACCGTCACTCCGGTCCGCCGGGACGGGCTGATCGGCGTCGCGTTCCAGCAGGGCGGGGAGAGCACCCTGGTCGTCTGGTCCGGCGAGGTCAACGACGCGGTACGGGTGTCTGCGGTGCCGAGCCTGCACGCCGGGCCGGCCGGCGCCTCGCCGACCAAGACAGCGGCCGAGGTGACCGTCACCGACCGGCCGGTGCTGTTGCGCGCCACCGGCACCCCGGAGTCGATCCTCGCCGACGTCGACTGATCAGCCGTACCCCCGGCGGTGGAGAATGGTCAGGATCTCGCGGCGGACCTGCCGCGGCTCGGTCACCAGCCGGCGGTGTGCGAACCGCACCACCTGGATGCCGACAGTGGCCAGCAACGCGTCACGCCGTAGATCGATCTCACGCTGGGCAGGGCTGCCGTGCGAGGCGGCTCCATCGAGCTCGAAGTCAATCCGTTCCCGCTCGGCGTACACGTCCAGGTAGATGGTGCGGCCGCCGACCCGGACCGGATACTGCCGCTGGAATTCGGGCATCCCGGCACCGACGAAGACGTGCTCGTGGCCCCAGATCTCCAGCTGGCTGCGGCAGCCGGCGGCGAGCTTCGCCAGCAGCGTCCGCAACGCGGCCCGGTCGGTGAGTCGCGGCAGCTCATTGAGAGTTGCGCAGATCCGGTCCGCGTTCGTCCACCTGTCGTTGACAGCCCGGATCAGCGGAGCTGGCCGGTCGGCGGCCGGCAGCAGCGGCCAGGACTCGACAAGACTCCGTTCCAGCCGCGTCACCGGCGCCTCGTCGCGTACCACCACCTGCGGCGGACCGACGGTGAACGCCGGTCGATGGTGCACGGTCAGGCCGGCCTGGCTGCGAATTCCCACGCCGATCGGCACCGTCAGGTGCAGTACCTCGGCAGTGGGTTGCTGGCGCAGCCCCCAGAGATCGAGTGCGGTGGTGTGGCTGAACGCGACCCGACCGGCGGCGTGGGCCAGCACCGCATGCCGACGCAGCTGCGGTGCGAGCAACTGGATCGACGACACTCCGCCACGGTCGTCGTCGATCAACTCGGTGGTGACGTAGACGCCCGGCAGAACGCGCCGCAGTCGACCGGCGCGTACCGCGTCGTCCAGCGCCCAGCGCGGCACCATCTGAAGGGCCTGGCGACGGGTCACCACACCGCCGCTGCGCCGGCACAACTCCTCGATCACCTCGTTCATGCCCGGCTACGATGCCGCGACCTAAGCCATCAGACGACCCAGGTAGAGCCACGCTGTGGACAACTGCTCGACTGTGGATCAGGTGGCGGGTTCCTCGGCGACGCGCTACCGGACCATGATCACTTGATGCTCTGCTGGGCGCTCACCGGCGTGTCGGCCGAATTTCCGTCATCTGATCATGAAGGGCAGCTACTGATCATGAGGCAGCGGGCTGCTACTCCGGATCGGGCCGACGGTCGTAGGCGGCCAGAGTCGCCTTGTTCGTGCTGGCATCCTGGAATACCAGCTCCCACGGGCCGGTGTTGACCTCCATCTCCTTGCCGAACCCGATCCACTTTCCGGTCAGCCGACGCCCGGTAGGCTCGGCCAGCAGTTGGATCGCGCCATGGTACCGGGCGCCGCGGTAGTAGCCCTGCGGCGCGGTCTGCTCGATCCAGGTCCCGGTGACCACATTGCCGTCGACGGTCAGGTCCATGGTGAGCGGCGCATCGGAGGAGTTGGGCAGACTGCGCACGGTGAGCCGGTCACCGTGCTGCAGCAGCACGACATAGTGCCGACCGGTGAACGTGGCACCACGACCCGAGCTGTGATACTCGTACCGGGACAGCCACACTCCGGAGTAGTTGCCGGTCGGCGCGGTCCATGGGGCAGGGCCACCGCGCGGCACCGGGGTGGACGCCTGCCCGGTCGCCGGCACCTGAGCACCCCGAGCTTCGTCCCCGCCCTCGCCACCCCGGCCGCCGGCCCCATCCTCGCCGGCGTCGGCGCTGCGGGCATGCGGGACCGCCACAGTGAAGCCGAGCGAGCTGATCGGCAGGCCGGTGACCGATTCCAGGGCACGCGCGTACGCCGGACGGGGCGAGGTGATCGCCCCAGCCTCCCAGCGTTGCACGAGGCGCTTGTTCGCATCGTTGGGCATTCCGGCGCGATCCCCTGCCTGCCGCAGCGCGCGGGCGAAGTCGTCCTGACTCATCAGCAGGCCCATCCGCACAGCCCGCAACGTCGCGTTCGGAGTGGTCGTCATGCGAGTGACCGTAGCCCTTGTGTCGCCGGAATGTCGCCCTGCAGGTCGCCGGAACGTCGTCCCATGGAAGCCGTCGCGCGGGGCGACAATTCGGCGACATCCTTGTTTTCGTGGCAGCCGGCGCGACCGCCGGCGCGAGCAGGCAGGAGACATGCGATGGCAGAGGTTCAGATCCTGGTGATCGGGCCACGGCAGCTACCCGCCAGCGGGACGGTCGAGGTGTGGGCCGACGCAGGCAGCGGCGCAACTGGACAGCGAATCAACATACCGGTGACCGACCTGCAGACAGCCGAACTGGACAGTGGATCAGGCAGTTCGGCTGTCTACGTACTCCGCCCCTGTGGCTGATGCGACCGGCGCGGGGGCCTCGCCAGCGAGTGAGCGGGTCAGCCGCGCGGCTGGAGGAGAAAGACCGAGTGGCGATCCACTTCGGTGCGAAACCCGGACGGACCGTCGCCGGGGGTGGCGTCGAAGGCCTGCCGGACGAACGGGATGAACCCGAACGCGCGGCGGTAGCGATGCAGGACGTCCAGTTTGGTCTCGCCGTCGACCTCGACGAGGCCGACGGTGCGGAGCCGGTGTCCGCGGCCGAGTTCGGCGTGGCCGTTGGCGCGGATGTTGCGCACCCACTGGGTGGCACCGAACGGTGAGACGAGCCAGTCGAGGTCGGCGTGCCGCAGCGTGACGACCGGCACGGTACGCGGCAGGCCGGTGCGCCGGCCCTGGGTACGCAGCAGGGTCAGCGGCCCCATCGGCACCCCCCAGCTGAGTAGCCGGTACGGGATCCGGCTGACCCGCTCCACCCCGGCGGGCAGGGCAGCGGCGTTCACGACGGGGCCACCGTGGTGGTGGCTTCCCGTTCGGCGAGGCGGCGGGCGGCCTGGCCGAGCATCCGGCCGTTGAGGCGGATGGACCGGGTCCGGGGCAGCAGCCGGGTCATGATCCGCATCGACCGGCCCGGGATGTGGGTGGGCCGACCGCGCAGGAACGCGGCCACGCTTTCGCGTACGGCGTTCTGGACCGGCTGGGGCCGGATCGGCATGGCTGCCCGGTCGATGCCGAGGGCGTCGATGATCGGGGTGTCGACATTGCCCGGCAACAGCACGGTGACGGCCACGCCTGCGGCGGCGAGTTCGTGGTGCAGGGCCTCGCCGAGGTTGAGCACATAGGCCTTGGCCGCGCTCTCGTGGGCCATGTTCGGCAGCCCGTGCACCGCACCCAGTGACGACACGAGGATGATGCCGCCTCGGCCGCGGGCGACGAACCGCCGCCCGAAGGCGTGGGTCAGATCCAGGTGTGTGGTGGCGTTGACGGTGAGCCGGCGGTGCAGGTCGCCGAGGTCCTGGTCGAGCAGTGGTCCGGGTTGGCCGGTGCCCGCGTTGGAGACCAGCAGGCCGACGTCGAGATCCGCGGTCGCGTCGACGAGCTCGACAGCGGCCTCGGTCCTGCCGAAGTCGACGGTGACCACCCGGCAACTAATGCCGTGGGCACGGGTCAGCGCGGTGGCGAGGATCTCGAGCCGGTCGGTGGATCGGGCCGCCAGGACAAGGTGCAGCCCGGCAGCGGCGAGGTACTCGGCGAACGCCTCACCGATGCCGGATGAGGCACCGGTGATCAGCGCCCACGGGCCGTAGGATCTGATTTCAACCATGATTTAGACTGTAGTCTGGATTCTGATCCAGGACAAGCGGATAGGCTGTGTCAACGTGAAGACCCCTCCGGCTGACCTCGCGCGACGCCTGCTCGACGTCAGCGAGCAGGTGCTCCACGGCGACCCCGCGCCCCGGCTGGAAGACATCGCCGGCATGGTCGGGGCGTCGCGGGCGACGTTGTACTACTACTTCGCGGGCCGCGACGACCTGCTCGCGTTCCTGCTGACCGCGCACGCCCAGGACGGAGCCGAGGCGGTACAGGCGTCGGTAGACCCCACCGACCCGCCCGAGCGGCGACTACGGGCGATGGTGGCGGCTCTCGCCAGCTACTTGTCGCAGCACCCCGGGATCTGCGCCGGCCTGCTCAGCGCCCTCGGTTCCACCGGCCGGATGACCGACGTCATGGCCGCCAACGACAGATGGATCGCCGGCCCGCTCCGGGAACTCCTCGCCGAAGCAAAGGCCGACACAGACGGCGCAGTCACCGTCGCAGACATCGCCAACGCTGCCGACACCGCCAACGCCGTCCTCGGCGCGTTGCTGCTCGCCGTGCTCGGCCGGTCCGTCGCCGGGGCCGACCCCACCGACACCCGGTTCCGCGACCACCTCACCGACCAGGTACTGCACGGCGTACTCACCCGTGCACCAGCCGACGGTTCCTGAACCTGGCCTTGCCGCCGGATCATGATCACTTGATGCTCTGCTGGGGGCCTGTCGGCGTGTCGGCCGAACTTTCGTCATGTGATCATGAAGCGGTGGGCGGCTGCTCCGAGGTCGCTACGGGCAGGACACCGCCCTGGCGGTGATGTCCGAGTAGACCCGGCCGGTGAGCCCGAACACCCGCTCCCCCGATTGCTGCAGCGGATCCTTGCGGAACTCCAAGCACGCGGCCGTCCGACAAAGGGAGCAGAAAACCGCCGCTACCCCGCAGAACACGAGCAGCAGGGAGGCAGCGGCACCCAGCGGCTCACGGGGTCGAGACGGCAACGGACAACCGCCATTCTGGCCGGAGACACCCAGTGTCTCAGCCGACGGCAGGCCCCGGCCGGCATCAGCGGAGCCGCGATCGAGCGTCGGTCAGCTCCGGGGCGACCAGGTGTGCGGCCAGCCGAGCAGGTCGGCGAGGTCGGCGTTGTGCGGGGCGAAGTAGCTGCCGAGCTGGGCGCGCAGCTCGTCGGTCAGCTCCCCCGGCCCCTGGTCGGTGCGCCGGGTGTGCTGGGCGAACCCCGCCGGGGTGAACGGATCCAGGTCAAGGAAGCGCAGCACCCGGTCGTAGACGCCGGCCGGGTCGACGTACATGTCCTCGCTGCGCAGCACCAGCAGCCGATCCGCCGGTAGGACGGCGTACCAGCGTTGCAACTGCTCGGCGTAACGGCCCCGGGCCAGGTACGAGTGGTTGCGCAGCGCGGTGTGCGCGGCCGGACTGCCCGGCCCGTCGCGCAGCGCGTCGGCCAGCCGCCGCTCCTCGGCGGCGACCGCGTCGGCGAACGACAACGGCTCGGCACCGTACGAGCGGGTGTGCAGGTAGTGCGAGTAGGCCCGCTCGACCGGGTCGCGCAGCAGGGCGATGCAGCGGGCCTGCGGCAGGTCGGTGGCGACCCGGGCCGGCACGCTCGGGTGAAACAGGTAGTACGGACTGGCCTCGAAGCTGCGGACCCCGGCCGGGCGGGCCGGGAAGTGCGCCTGATACCAGCGTTCCCCGCGTCCGTGGTGGATGCTGAAGTACTGCAGTTCCTTGCCGGTGGCCGGGCGCACCTGCGGATGGGCGGCGAGATAGTGGTGCAACGAGGTGGTGCCGCAACGTTGTCCACCGATGATCAGGAAGTCCGGCAGGGCACCCAGCTGGCCGGGCACCATCGTGCGCGCCCAGGCCCGCGCCCCGCGTACCGTACGGCGCAGCCGGTCGGTGGTCCCCCGGTTGCCGGTCATCGTGCCGCCTCCTCCAGGTTCGCCACCGGTGCACCGGGCCGGTCCGGGCCGTCCGCCCCGCCGGGACGGCCGACCCCGCCGCGCCGGCCACCCCGGCGCAGGGTACGCAGCACCATGATGTCCTCCCGGCTCAGGCCCAGCGCCAGCACGACGCCCACGTAGACGGTCACCACCACCGGCAGCCCGACCAGCAACTGCTCCGGCCAGCCGGGCAGCAGCAGCCGGACGACCAGCCCGGCGGCCAGCGCGACCAGCCCGGCGGCGAGCCCTTTGAGCATGCCAACGGTCACCGGCACGGCGTGGATCAGGGCCCGCACCTGCAGCACCCGGGCGACGTTGACCACCGCCAGGGAGATCGCCCAGGCGACCGCCGCGCCGATGATCCCGTACGCCGGGATCAGCCACAGGTTGAGCAGGATGTTCAGCAACAGCGCGGCGATGTTGTCGTACATGTTGATCGCCACCCGGCCGGACATGTTCAGCACCGTGCCGCACGGCCCGGTGGCCGCGTTGACCAACTGCCCGACCGCGAGGACCAGGGTGACCGCAGCGCCGGCGGCGAACCCGCCGCCGAAGACCGTCAGCAGGCTCTCCGGGAAGACCAGCAGCGCCACGAACGCCGGCAGCGACAGCCGCACCACCCAGCCGGTGGCGGCGCCGTAGATCCGGCGTACCTCGTCGGCCCGCCCCTGGTGGTGCAGGTACGCCAGGTACGGCCCGAACGCGGCGTTGATCGGGGCCAGCACGAAGATCGCCACGGTGACCAGCCGGGTGGCGACGTTGTAGACGCCGATCTCGTCGTTGGCGAAGAAGCCGAGCATCAGGGTGTCGACCCAGATCAGGCCGGTCGACGACAGCGACGACACCCAGCTCACGGTGGAGAAGCTGAACAGTTGCCGGGGCCGGTAGACGACCGGGCCCGGCGCGACCCGGCGCATCAGCCGGGCCAGCGCGCCGAGGGCCAGCAACGCGGCCGACCAGCCGGCGATGACCAGCGCCCAGTAGCTGCCGGTGACGCCGGCGCCGAGGATCAGGGCCAGCGCGGTCAGTAGGAGCCGGGTACCCGGCTCGTAGATCTGCCCGATCAGGGTGAACGGCCGCTGGGTGCGCCAGCCCCGGGTGGCGGCGAGCGCCGCCTCGCAGACGGTCAGCGCCGGCAGGGTCAACGCCACCAGGCGCAGCCCGGTGACCAGGCCAGGGTCGTGCAGCGCGGCGGCCAACGCGGGGGCGGCCACGGCCAGCGCGACCGCGATCGCGGTCGCCGAGCCGGCGGAGATGGCCAGGCCGAGCCGGATGGTGCCACGGATCGCGGCCGGGTCGTCGTCGGCGAGGTGTACGGCGACGAACCGGGTCAGCCCGGCCCGGAACCCGGACAGCGACAGCAGGCTGAGCAGGGCCAGTACGGCGTAGCACTGGGCGTACTGACCGACCTCGCTGATCCCTAGGAAGCGGGCCAGCAGCAGCATGACCAGGAATACCGCACCCTGATTGAGGATCGCCCCGACCAGGTTCAGCCCGCCGCCCCGGGCCATCCCGCGGATGTGCTGATCGCCGGAGTCAGGGCCCGACGGGGTGCTGGCGGCGGGGGCCGGGGGCGGCTCGGCCGTCACGTCACCGCCCCGGGTGCGGTTCGAGCGGGCCATCGGATCCGTAGACCCGGCCGCCGGCCTGGGACAGCTGACCGACCGGCGCGGCCCGACCAACCCGGCCGGCCCGGGCCACCGGGATCTCCCGGGTCTCGTCGCCGCCGGTCGGGCGGGGGCCGGGCGGCGGGTTCGGGCTGTCGGTCGACGACGCCGGGGGTTCACCGGCACGGTTGCGGGCGAGTAGCTCGAGCATCGCGACCAGGATGACGGCGAGCAGCAGACCAGCGCCGGCGACCGAGACGGTGGTGTTGATCAGACTGGTGGTACGAGAGACCGCGCGGACCGCGCCGATGCTGGCCACCTCCGCCGGGTCGGCGGCCTGGACCTGTGCGCGGGCGGACTGCAGGCCCTGCCGGGCCGAGGAGAGCGCGCCGGTGGCGGCGTCGCATTGGGCGATCAGCGCCTGATAGTCGGCCAGTTTCGGGCCGATGGTGTCGAGTTGTTTCTGCCCGGCCTTGATCGCCTCGGTGGCGGCGTCGGCGCCGCGGCCGTTGCCGACCGCCTGCATCTGCAGGCGCTGCTGGCGCAGGCTCGCCATCTCGTTGAGGGTCGCCTGGTAAATCTTGTCGGGCTGGGTGACCTTGTTCTCCTTCTCCCAGGCGGTGATCGCGGCGGTCGCGGCGGCGACGTCGGCGCTGGCCGCGGCGACCTGCTCGGTGGCGATCGCGACCTGCGAGGAGAAGAGGAACGCCAGCGCGCGTTCGACGGTCGCGGTTAGCACTGGTGAGACGGTCGCCCGGTCCGGCGAGGTGAAGGTGATCTCCATCTGGCTGCTCACGCCAACCTGGTTGACCACCAGCCCGGACCGCAGCCGGTTGGCGGCCACGCCGGTGTCGGCGACGACCTCGTCGATCACGCGGGGGGAGGTGGCGGCGGCGCTGAACGCGGCGGCGAACTGGTTGGCCGCCTGGTTGCCGGTGAACTGCTGGGCTGCGGTGCCGCCGACCAGAGCCGGGGCGGCCACGTACGCCATAGCGGTGTACTGCTGCGGGGCGATCAGCACCAGGGTCGCGGCCGCGCCCGCAGCTAGCACCGGCACACCGACCAGCAGCCACAGCCGCCGGCGCGCGATGCGCAGGTAGTCGACGATCTCCACGCTGTGGCTCCTACTCATGCCGGCTTTGTCGGTGTTCAGTACTGTCCGGCGGCCGAACGTGGTGACCGGGCCGGTGGGGTAGACGGGTCAACGATCAGGCCGCGGTCCGGGTTGCCGACGGCCGGGGTGGCCCGCCCGTGGGCGATGGCGCTGGCCGCGGCGGCGAACGCGACGAAGTACCACAGCGTCACCACGTTGGAGATGACGTTGGAGCCGAGGCTGACCGCGATGAACACCACCGCGCAGCCGGCGAAACCGACCGCGGCGCCGCGTTCCAGGCTGTCCGGCGGGGCGCGGCGCAACGCCGTACGGGCGGTGTACAGCAGCAGCACCAGCATCGCCAGGTAGGCCAGCAGCCCGGCCAGACCGGTCTCCACGTACGCCCGCAGCAGGTCGTTGTGCGGCTTCTTCGCCTCTAAGGTCTCGTGCTGGGTCATGTTCGGCCCGATCCCGGTTACCGGGTTGCGGTTGGCCAGGGTGACGATCTCCGCCCAGTAGTCGACCCGCCACTGCAGGGTGTTGCCGGTCGGCCCGCCGCCGGTGGGCCGGTCCTCGGCGAGCTGGGCGAACCGGCCCCCGACCGAGGGCAGCAGGCTGACCCCGGCGACCGCGACGACCAGCAGGGTGGCGAGCATCCGACCGCTGCGGTGCAGCACCGCGACGACGATCAGCCCGAGCGCCGCGCCGAGGATCGCCGAACGGGTATTGGTCAGCATCAGGAAAGCCAGGGAAAGCCCGAGCAGTATGGCGAGGACCACCTGGGCGCGACGGGCCAGGAACCGGTAGATCGCGAACCCGAAGACGATCATGAACATCAGGTACCGGCCGAAGGTGGTCGACTGGCTGAACGGGCCGCTGACCCTGATGAACTGGCCTTTGACCTCGGACGGCACCTGCCCGAAGGCGCTGACCAGCACGGTGTAGAGCAGCGCCAGGGCCAGCGAGCCGTAGCAGGCGATCAGGATCCGCCGAACCGCCACCCGGTCGGGCATCAGTTGTTCGAGTACCACGAACATGACCACCACGGTCAGGATCCGCATCGCCTCGAGCAGGCTCGGCGTCGGCCGGTTCGCGCCGAGCGCGCTGACCAGCGCGGTCGCTCCGACCAGCAGCATCGCCCAGCCCAGCGGGGTGCCGCGCAACCGGCCGCTGCGGCGCAACTGGGCGGCGAGCCAGAGCCCGGCGGCGAGCAGGAAGAGCACCGCGACCATGGTCGACGGGTCGCTCAGCCGGGACGCCTGGTCGGTGTCCGTCCGGCCGGCGGTCGGTCCGCTCAGCTTGACCACGTCCAGCAGCGGACGCACGGCGAGCATCAGGATCACGTACCCGGAGAACCGGGTGATGGCCAGCACCCCGACGGCGGCTCCGGCGACGAGGGCGACAGGCAGCACCACACCGCGCCGGTCACCGGCGGCGAGTGCCAGGCCGACGGCAACGGCGACGGCCGCGGCGGCGGCCGCAGCGAGCACGCTGAGCAGCCGGCCCGCTGGCCGGGGTTCCCGCTGTCGTCTGGTCACCGCACGCCGATCCACTGTCCCGCTTTGCCAGTTGTCCCGCTTCGCCCGTTGTCGGGTCGAGCCGCGCCGCATACCCGGACCGCCACCGGCCCCGGGTCGGGGCGGACGGAGGTCGATCCGCCGTCCCGGTGGGCCGGCCCGGCCCACCGCCGTTCGCCGGTGGGCCGGCCTAATCTAGCTGGATCCGCAACGAGGCAGTATAGGCCGACACGCCGGGGCCGGCCATCAGCCGTCCGGTTCGCTGCGGGGCTGGCGGCGGGGCCGGATCAGCTGCGGCTTGCGGGCCGGCAGCAGATTCAGGTACAGCGCTTCCAGCTCGGCGGTGGCCGCGTCCCAGGTGTACTCGACGCCGACCCGGTCACGCAAGGCCTTTGCGCCAATGCGCTCCGCGTCCGGATCGGCGGCCAGCTGGCGCAGCGCGCGGACCAGATCGTCGGCGTCACCATCGCGGAAGATCCGGTGACCGGGTCCGTCGGCGGCGAGCACCTCGACGTGCGGGGTGATGTCACTAGCCACCACCGGCAATCCGTAGGAAGCCGCTTCCAACAGGGTCAGCGGCAGCCCTTCCAGCCGGGACGGCTGGACGAAAGCGGCGGCGTGCGAGTAGAGCTCGGCCAGCAGATCGCCGTACGCGAAGCCGGTGAAGACTACCCGAGGGTCGTCGACGGCCTCGGCGCGTACCCGGGCCACGAAGTCGTCGCTGAACGACGATCCGCCGACGATGGCCAACCGCAGGTCGGTGTCGACCTGGCGGAATGCGCGGACCAGCAGATCCGCCGATTTCTCCGGCACGAGACGGCCGACCATCAGCAGGTACCGGCCGGGGGTGAGGCCGAAGCGGGGGCCGATCTGTCGGGCCGGGACCTGGCGCGGGATGCCGACTCCGTTCGGGATGTAGCTGGCCGAACTGCCGAACCTGGTCTGGTAGTGGTTGGCCAGACCGCGGGAGACGGCGACCCGGGCGTCGGGCACGTACCCGCTGAGCCAGTGGGCGGTACCGAGCACCGTCTGGGCGAGCCGGCTCCACTTGGCCCGCTGCTGGTCGAGGCCGTGCACGGTGAGCACCACCTTGCTGCGGGCCAGGTAGCGGGGCAGCGGCGCGACCAGGCCGGGGCCGAGACCGTGGTAATGGACGATGTCCGGCCGGTCACGCATGGCGGCCAGGGTCGAGGTGGTGGAGTGCACGATGGCGTCGAGGTGTTTGCTGGCCACGGTTCGCACCTGGCGCAGCCGTACGCCGCGATACCGGTCCATCGGCACCGACCCGTAGCTGGGCCGGCAGTACACGGTGACGTCGTGTCCCCGAGCGGCCAGCCGGCTGGCCAACTCCTCGACGTGACGTTCAATCCCGCCGTACGTCGCGGGCATCCCCTTCTGGCCAATCATGGCTATCCGCAGCCGCCGGTGCTCCGTTCCCGGTTCGACACCATGCTGGTCGACCGGATGCGAACCACCGGTCACCTGGTGGGGTACGGCCACGATGCCTCCTTGGGTCCTGCGGGTCAGCTCTGCCGCTCGGCCACCGATTCAGCCAGGACGGTCAATTCCGCGCGCGTCTCGGGGGTCAACGACGCATCGACAAGAATGGTCACCGCTTCCTGGGTACGAATCCGGATCATCTGCTCGATCACCTCGAGAGCTCCCGTGTCGGCGATGATGCTGCGCAGTTCGTCGGCCCCGGTCGGGCCCAGCTCCGGATTGCCGAACAGCTCTCGCAACCGGGCTGCCTGGCTGCGGTCCGCCAGGTTGCGGGCCTGCGCCATCATCACCGTCGACTTGCCCTCTCGCAGATCGTCGAGCACCGACTTGCCGGTAACCGCCGGGTCGCCGAACACTCCGAGTACGTCGTCACGGAGCTGGAACGCGTCGCCCAGTGGATCGCCGAAGGCAGCGTACGCGTCCAGCAGTTCGGGGCCGGCCCCGGCAAGGGCGGCACCGATCTGTAATGGTCGGGTAACCGTGTATCTGGCGGCTTTCATCCGGATTACCGTCAGCGCACTGGCCACGGAACCGTCGCCTACGCCGGACACCAGGTCCAGGTACTGCCCGGCGATCACCTCGGTCCGCATCCCAGCGAAGATCGCGTAGCCGCGTCGGATCTGCTCGGCATCGAGCCCGCACTCGTGGAACATCTGGTCCGCCCAGGCGGCGCAGAGGTCCCCGCAGAGCAGCGCGGCGTTGTGACCGTAGCGGCCGGAGTCGCCCCGCCAGGACGAGCGGGTGTGCAGGTCGGCGAAGATTCGGTGCACCGACGGCTCGCCCCGGCGACGGTCGCTTCCGTCCATGATGTCGTCGTGGATCAGCGCGAACGCGTGGAAGATCTCCAGCGCGGCGGCGGCCGCGACGATCTCCCGGCAGTCCGCTCCCCCGGCACCGCGCCACCCCCAGTAGCAGAAGACCGGGCGCAGCCGCTTGCCGCCGGCCAGGACGAACCGGCGCAGTGTGTCGTACACCCCGCGCGATGCCCCGTCCGGCCAGTGCGGATCCTGCCGGTCGAGGAACGCCGTCAGTTCGGCGTCGCACCGCTCCCGCGGCGACCCGCCGATTCGACGGGCCGGCGCCACGGTCACCGGGACACCTCCGGTGCCGGTTCACCGGCACCGAGCCCGGCCAGCTCCAGCAGCAGCGACTTGACCTCGGTGGCGGCGAACCGGTCCTGGGCCGGCGCCGGGTCCGAGCAGAGCAGCACCGGGCCGTCGGCGGGGTCCTCCGGCAGCCGGCCGTGCGATCCGCGTACCGCCCGGGCACCGGCGTCCAGCCCGACCACGTTCATCGTGTACCGCAGGCCGATCTTCTTGCGGGCCAGGGCGATCGCCGCGCGTGCCTTGGCGGCACCCGCATTGGCCGGGTCGAACAGTAGCTCCGCCGGGTCGTAGCCGGGCTTGCGGTGAATCTCCACCAACTGGGCGAAGTCCGGCGCAGCGGTGTCGTCGCGCCAGTAGTAGTAGGTGAACCAGGCCTGCGGCTCGGCCACCAGCACCAGCTCACCGGAGCGCGGATGGTCCAGGCCGGCTGCCGCCTTCCTGTCGGCGTCGAGGACCTGCGCCACCCCGGGCAGGCCGGCACAGAGCTTGGCCACCGTCGCGACGTCGGCCGGATCCCGAACGTACACGTGGGCGACCTGATGGTCAGCGACGGCGAACGCCCGCGATGTCCACGGGTCGAGGTACTCCATCCCCGCCTGGGTGTAAACCCGCAGCAGCCCTTCGGCGCGCAGCAGCCGGTTCACGTGCACCGGCTGCGACACGTCGGTGATGCCGTACTCGGACAGCGCCACGACGGTCGCGCCGCGCGCCGCCGCCGCGTCCAGCAGCGGAGCCAGCACCGCGTCGAGTTCGGCCGCCGCCCGCTGCGCGTGCGGGCCGGCGCCACCGTAGCGTTGCAGGTCGTAGTCGAGATGCGGCAGGTACGCCAGGGTCAGATCCGGCGAATGGTCGGCCATGATCTGCCGGGTCGCCTTCGCGATCCACTCCGACGACACCAGCCCGGCACCCGGCCCCCAGTAGTTGAACAGCGGGAACGTGCCGAGCCGACCGGTCAGCTCGTCGTGCAGCTGCGGCGGATCGGTATAGCAGTCCGGATCCTTGCGCCCGTCGGCGTGGTAGATCGGCCGGGGGGTGACCGTCCAGTTGACGTCCGCACCCATGGCGTACCACCAGCAGATGTTCGCCACCGTGTAGTCGGGGCGGACCCGGCGCGCGGCCTGCCACAGTTTCTCCCCGCCGACCAGGGCGTTGTGCTGCCGCCAGAGAAACACCTCGCCGAGGCCGCGGAAGTACCAGCCGTTACCGACGATGCCGTGGCCGGACGGCGGCTCACCGGTCAGGAAGGTGGACTGCACCGAGCAGGTGACCGCCGGCAGCACGGTGCCGAGCTCGGCCTGGAAGCCGGAGTCGGCGACCGCCGCCAGCCGGGGCATGTGGCGCAGCAGCCGGGGGGTCAGGCCGACCACGTCGAGTACGAGCAGCGGGTTCATGCAGCGGCCTCCGATCCTGCGGCGGTACGGGTGGCGGCGGTACGGGTGCGGGCGCTCATGCCGAGCCCGACCAGTTCGTCGCGGGCCTGGGCGAGCTCGGCGGCGATCCCGGCGGCGAGCTGGTCGGGTCCGGTGGGGCGTTGTCCGGCCGGCAGCACCCCCCAGGTGTAGGTCTCCACGTCGAAGTGGTCGCAGCCGTCGCCGTCGATGATCGCGGCGAGACCGGCCCGCAGCTGCAGCATCGTCGAGGCCAGCGGCGCGACCGGCGCGGCGTGCAGTGGCACGTGGTAGTGCACCCGCCACGGGCCGGGCAGCCCGGCGTCGAGCGCGGCGTCGAGGTCGTCGGTCGCCCCGGCGACCCCGGACCGGGTCTGGTGCAGGAACCGAGGTTCGACGTAGCCGGCGATCGCGGACCGGTCCCGCACCGGGTCGGTGACCTCCAACGCGGCCGACACCTGGACCTTGACCACCGGTAGCCCGGCGGACCGCAGCCGACCGACCGCGGCGACCGGCTCCTCCCAGGCACAGGCGAGATGGGCCAGGTCGACGCAGACGCCGAGCCGGTCGGTGTCCACCCGGGCCAGCTGTTCGGCGGCCTGAGCGGTGGTCTCCACGACGCAGCCCGGTTCAGGTTCGAAGCCGACCCGGACGGTGCGGCCGGTGTCCCGTTCGACCTCGGTCAGACCGACGGCCAGCCGGTCCAGCATCCGGGCGCAGGCGTCGGCCCGCTCGGTGTCCCACGGCTCCCGCCAGGCCAGCGGCAGCGTGGAGATGGAGCCGCGCTCGGCGTCGTCGGGCAGCAGGTCGGCGAGGATCCGGGCCAGCGCCAGGGTGTAGTCGAGCCGGCGCGGGTCGGCCCAGTCCGGGTGGTACACGGCGTGTTTGACCACCGGCGCCTGAAACGCCTCGTACGGGAACCCGTTGAGAGTGACCACTTCCAGGCCACGGTCGGTGAGCGCGGTGCGCAGCCGGCGCCGGGCGGCCGGGTCGGCGGCGAGCGCGGCGGCGGCCGGCGCGGCCAGCCACAGACCCAGGCCGAGCGGGTCGGCAGCGAGCCGGTCGCGCACCGGCACCGCGTACGTGTCGAGCTGGCCGAGCACTCCGTCGAGGTCCTCGGCCGGGTGCACGTTGGTGCAGTAGCTGAGGTGGACGGTGCGCCGACGCCGGTCGTGCAGGCGCATCAGCCACCGCCCCGCATGATCGAGCTGCCTTCGAAGGTCGGTGCGGTGGCGGCGACGTCGCTCAGGTCGAGCCGGCCGGATTGGCCGTAGAACTCCACCGGGTTGCGCCACAGCACGCGGTCAACGTCGTCGGTGCTAAATCCGGCGGCCAGCATCGCCGCGCCGGTGGTCCGGGTCAGCAGCGGATCGGACCGGCCCCAGTCGGCGGCCGAGTTGACCAGGATCCGCTCCGGGCCGTACTCCTTGAGGATCTCCACCATCCGCGGCGGCGACACCTTGGTTTCCGGGTAGATGGAGAAGCCCATCCAGCAGCCGGACTCCTTGACCAGCCCGACTGTCACCTCGTTGAGGTGATCGAGCACCACCCGGCCGGCGTCGATGCCGGACTCGGCGACCACCGCCAGAGTCCGTTCGGTGCCCCGGGCCTTGTCCCGGTGCGGGGTGTGCACCAGGGCCGGCAACTCGTGCGCGCGGGCCAACGCCAGTTGGGCGGCGAACGCCTCGTCCTCGGCCGGGGTCATCGAGTCGTAGCCGATCTCGCCGACCGCCACCACCCCGTCCTTGACCAGGTAGCGGGGCAGTACATCGAGCACACCGGCGCAGCGGGGGTCGTTGGCCTCCTTCGGGTTCAGCGCGATCGTGGCGTGGTGCCGGATGCCGAACTGGCTGGCCCGGAACGGCTCCCAGCCGAGCAGCGAGTCGAAGTAGTCGACGAACGAGCCGACGTTGGTGCGCGGCTGGCCGAGCCAGAAAGCCGGTTCGACCAGGGCCCGGACCCCGGCGTCGGCCATCGCCTGGTAGTCGTCGGTGGTCCGTGAGGTCATGTGGATGTGCGGGTCGAAGATGCGCATTCACCCCTCCTGTCGGGTGGTGGTGTCTGCCGCGGTGCGCAGCCGCCGCAGCAGGGCGAGCGCGTCGTCCGGCAGGCTCCGGCCGGCGGCGACCCGCTCGTCGTGCAGCCCAGCGAGCATGATCAGCAGTTCGGCGTCGGCGCGGGCGTCGAGGCCGTGCACGGCAGCCAGCGGTACGCCGGTGAAGACGCACTTGAGCACCGCCTGACGCCACGCCGGCTGGTCGAGGTGGCGGGCGTACCGGCCGAGCGCGGCGGCCAGCAACCGGGTGTCGTTGGTCCGGATCGCGTCGTCGAGCAACGGCACCGCCCGGTCACCGACCGGCAGCAGCGGCAGCGCCTTGAGCACCGCCCGACGCTCCGCGGCGTCGCCGTGGTGGTAGCAGTCGGCGACCGCGGCGGCCAACTCCGCTTCAGTCGTGACGGTGGCCAGGTCGACGAGGAGCAGCACCCGGGCGGCCTCGTCGGCCGACCAACCCGGTACGGCAGCCAGCTCGGCCCGGCCGCAGCGGCGGCCCGCGCTGGCGAACAGCATCGGCAGGCTGACCGGGTCGGTGATGATCCGGCTCCGCGCCTGCGCGAGCCAGTCCGGATCGGGTACGCCGGCCAGCGCGGCGGCGAGTCTGCCTGCGACGTCGGCGGGGTCCTCGGCGGGCTGGGCGGACCGGTTCACAGCTGGCCTCCTTCAACGACGGTGCGGGCCGAACCCGTACTGGCTGATGCCGTACCGGCCGGTCCCGTGCGAGCCTGGAGTTCGGCGGACCGGAGGAACTCGATGGACCGGGCGGCGACCGCCGGGGCGGCATGTGAATGCCGGGGCAGCTCGACGGCGACCAGGCCCCGGTAACCGGCGGCGTCGAGGGCAGCCAGCACCGGCGGGAAGTCGATCTCCCCGGTACCGAACTCGAGGTGCTCGTGCACGCCCCGGCGCATGTCGTCGATCTGGACGTTGACCAGGTGCGCGGCCACGTCGGTGACACACTGCGGCACCGGCACCGGCTCCAGGCACCGACAGTGTCCGATGTCGAGAGTGATGCCGAACCGGACCGGGCGGCCCAGCGCGTCGCGCAGCCGCCACCAGCCGGCGATGTCGGCCACCAGCATCCCGGGCTCTGGTTCGAAGCCGAGGGTGACGTCGGCGGCGTCGGCCGCCTCGACGACCGTCGCGCAGCCGGCGACCAGCCGGGCCCAGGCGGTGGCGTCGTCGACGTCGCCCGGGCGCACCCCCGACCAGAAGGAGACCGCCTCCGCGCCCAGGTCGGCGCCGATCGCCACCGCCCGGCGCAGGAAATCGACCCGACGGGCCGCAGTGTCGTGCAGCAGGGTCGGGGCGTGTTTGTGCCACGGGTCGAGCAGGTACCGCGCGCCGGTCTCGACCACGACCGCGAGGTCGAGGTCCCGCAACTGGTCGGCGACCCGGGCCACCTTGCGGGGCAGACCGGCGGCGTACGGGTCGAGGTGATCGTGGTCGAGGGTGAGCGCGACACCCTGGTAGCCGAGGTCGGCGAGCAGCGCCAGCGCGTCACCGAGCCGATGGTTGGCGAAGCCGTTAGTGCCGTACCCGAACCGCAGCCCGGCTGCCGCGTCCGGGCCGGGCCCGCCGGTTGCCGGTTCCCGCTCGCCGGCCGGGTCGGCGGTCATGTCGGGGACACCTTGCGGGCCAGCCGCCGACCGATCGGCGCGGCGGCGGAGACGGCGAGCCCAACGGCGGTGGCCAGGCCGGTGCCGGTGGCCGCCGCCCGGGCGGTGAGCGCGCCCTGCAGGGCGGGCAGACCGACGATGCCGGCGCCGACCGCCGCGCGTACCTGTTCGGGCCGGGGGTCACGGGCGACCGCAGTCTGCGCGGCACCGTATCGGGCGGCGTACCAGCCGGCGAGTCCGGCGGTGACTCCGGCCCGCCACCAGTGGGCGGAGGTGGCCTGGCGGACCGACATGGCCCGGCCGACCGCCGGCGCGACGCTGGCCAGTGCGATGGCAGCGGTCCCGGCCAAGGTGGCCGCCGGCAGCCGGGGATCGGCACCGCTGACCTCACTACGGGACAGTTCGGTCACGGTGTAGGTGTGCGCGGCGACGGCCAGCGCGGCAGGCAGCGCGGCCCGGGTCCGGCCGGTGCCGGCCGAGCCGAGCAGGACATCGAGCCCTCGGCAGGCGGCCATCACCGCCGGGCCGGCCGGGGTGTTCTTGGCCCACAGGTCGTACGCCCAGATGGCGGCGGTCAGCGGCACGCCGACGGCGAGCGCCCGGCGGCCGCCGGTGACGGCGGTGAGCGCCAGCCCGGCGGTCGTGAGCCCGGCGGCGACACCGAGCGCGGCACCAGGTGTGACCCGGCCGGACGGGATGGGTCGCTGTGGCCGCTCGACCGCGTCGAGCTCCCGGTCGGCCCAGTCGTTGGCGGCCATCCCGGCCCAGTAGAGGCAGACCGACGCGCCGGCCAGCCCGGCGGTACGCGGGCCGAGCCCGCCGGCGGCAGCGGCCCCGGCGACCACGTCACCTGGCACGGACAGCGCTGCCGGTGCCCGGACCAGCTCGGCCAGATCCGACAGCTGTGGCGGTGTCATGCGACACCGCCCGGCTCGGCCGTCTGACCGTGCAGGTACGCGGTGAAGTCGACCAGGATCCGCCACTGGTCGCCGAGGGCGTGCGGGCCCGACCCGATCGGGTCCTTGAAGAAGAACGCCAGCTCCGGCAGGGGTCCGACGCGTCCGGCACGAGCGGCGGCGGCGGTCAGCCGGGCAAGGTCCAGCACCAACGGGGCGGCCAGTGCCGAGTCGCATCCGTGCCAGGTGAACTCCATCCGCATCCCGGTGCCGAGGAAGCCGGAGAAGGTGATCAGATCCCAGGCGGTCTTGAAGTCCCCGATGTCGTCGACGTACTCGATCCGGGTGTACCCCTGCGGCTGATAGCCGAGAATCTCGCCAAGTACCCGCTGCTTGCTGGCCGCCTTGGCCGCGTTGGCCGCCGGCTCGGCCAGGTTGGCCCCGTCGCCACCGCCCAGCAGGTTGCTGCCGGACCAGCTGCGGACCTGCAGGTTACGCAGCGCGAACATGGGTGCCAGCACCGCTTTCACCAGCGTCTCGCCGGTCTTGCCGTCATGCCCGGCGTACGGCGCCCCCCGCTGTCTTGCCAGCTCGTCGAGGGCCGGCAACCGGGCCCCCACCGACGGGGTGAAGTCGACGTAGCCGCAGCCGGCGCCGAGCGCGGCGTACGCCGCCAACGCGCTCGGCGGCAGCACCGGCGGGCCGCCGGATGCCTCGGTGAGCGCGGCGGCGAGCGCGGCCAGGTCGTGGTGCGCCGGATGCGGTGGCGGCGCCGGTTCGGTGGTCGAGACGTTGACCACCACTACCTGATCCAGGTCGTGCCGGCGGCGGAAGGCGACCAGGTCTGCGGCGATCGCCGCCGCTGTCTCGGCCTGGGTGGCCCCGGCCGGCAGCGGACGCAGCTGTGCTTCCAGACCGGTCAGCTCGGTGTGCAGGGCGGCGACCAGCCGCCCCGGGACCACACCGGCGCTGGCCAACGCGTCGGCCTTCTTCACCAGCGGCGTCGCGGCGATGTCGTGGCCGCCGAAGACGAGATCGGTGAAGTTGGGCAGGGCCGAGCCGCGCAGCGGCGGCAGTTCGGTGACGCAGCCGGTGGTGTCGGCCAGTCCGGCGCGCACGGCCAGCGCGCCGACGATGCTGGTGACCGCGACCGAGCCACGGGCTCCGATCAGCCAGACTCCGGTACGCATTCCTGCCTCCCAACGCCCGCCGCTGGCGGTGCTCGTTCTGCTGCCGGTTGTCTGCCTTGCCGGTTCGGCAAGGCCCCGTCCGTCCGGGCGCGCCAGGGTGGCACCACCGTCGACGGCGCCGAGGTCGGCGTCAACGACACCGTCGCGGGCCCGGTCGACCGGACGGACGGGGCTGTGGCAGGCAGGGACGTTCGGCGTTCGGCCCTGCCTCCCCCGCATTGAGTTGTCCCCGGCCGGCTCACGCCGGCCGCGGTACTGCTGGTCGGTCCCCGGCCGGGGACGGGTGGTGCGCCCGCCCCGGCGGTTACCGGGTCGTCGTCCGTGGGCCGGTGGCCGGCCGGCCACCGGCCCACGGACCGGTCAGCTCGCCGGGTTGAACATCCGGTCCCGGCTGAACTCACCGAAGAACACCGTGTCGTGGTAGTACGCCGGCAGCTTGTACTCCGACTCCAGCGATTCGTCGTACTTGTAGATCGGGCCACCCATCGGACCGACACCGCCGGTGCCGATCACCGGCCACTGGAAGTCACAGCTGCCGACCGGGTCGACCAGGTAGCTGTCCCGGCAAGTGGTGGTGGCGTTGAACGTGTACCAGAACTGCGGCTGCTCGACCGGCGGCAGCACGCTCAGAGCGGTGTTGCGCGGCGAGTCGTTGATCGGCGCGGCGCAGTTGAACGGCTCGCCCGAGGTTCCCGTCTCGAAGTCGTAGTCGATGTACGGCAGAGTCGGCGAGTAGCAGTACGGCCAGCCGTAATTGCCTGCGGTCTTGGTCGCGAACCACCGGCCGGTGCCCTCCGGGCCCCGCTGCGGGTCCGGGTTGCGCGAGTCCGGCGAGTAGTCACCGATGTAGACGAAGCCACGGTCGTCGACGTCGAACCGGAAGGGGTTGCGCAGGCCCATCAGGAAGATCTCCGGACGGGTCTTGTCATCGACGTCCTGCGACTCCCGGAACAGGTTGCCGGCCGGGATGCTGTAGCTACCGTCGTCCTTGACGCGGATCCGCAGCACCTTGCCCCGCAGATCGTTGGTGTTGGCCGAGGAGCGCGCGGCATCGTAGGCCGGACCCCGGGTCGCCGACCGGTTGATCGGGGTGTAGCCGTCCGAGCCACTGGCGTTGGTGTCGTCGCCGGTGACGAGGTAGAGCAGGCCCCGGCCGTCGAACTTGACCTCGCCGGCCACGTGGCAGCAGGCGCCCCGGTCGGTGTCGACCTTGAGGATCTCCTGCTCGGTCGACATGTCCAGGTGCGGGGTCGGCTCCTCGACGAACTTGACCCGGGAGAGCAGGTTGTAGCCCTTGAACGGCTCCCAGACGCTCGGGTCGTCACTGTTGGCCGGTGCGTCGCCCTCGTTGACGCCCGGGGTGGCCGGGTCGTCCACCGGAGTGTCCAGCGGTGGCGCGTAGTAGAGATAGACCCACTTGTTCTCGGCGAAGTTGGGGTCGAGGGTCACCGACTGCAGGCCGTCTTCGTCGTGCTGGTAGACGTCCAGGTTGTTGATGACCGGGCTGGCCCCCGACGATGGGTCGTACAGACGGATCTCACCGGCGCGGGTGTTGTGCAGCACCCGGCCGTCGGGCAGCACCGCGAGAGTCATCGGCTCACCGGGCTGGTCGTTGAGAACGACGCGCTCGTAGTTGGACTCGACGGTCGCGCCGCAGTCACCCTCGGCGATGCCCGCAGCCCATTCGATGCCACCGAGCAGGTGCTTGCGGACCGCCCCGATGGTGAAGGTGTCCGCCGAGGCGCCGAGACCGGTGTACCAGGACCGGCCGCCCTGGTAGTCCTGGCACCAGGAGATCGGGTGGTCGGCGCCCATGCTGCTGCCGTCCAGCGACGTCGGGTCGACGCTGGCCAGCACGTGCTGCACACCCCGGACGTTGCCGGTGTAGTTGAGGTACTCGTCCTCGACGATCACTTCGCGGGGCATCGTGGCCGTGGACGGGTGGTAGCGGTCGACGACGTCGATGACACCGGCACCGCTGGCGCTGGTGCCGGTCGAGGTGGTGCCTACCAGGCCACGGTAGAAGGCCCAGTCCGGCTCGGCGTCCACCGCGAGGTGCACGCCGAGGTAGCCACCGCCGGCCTTGACGTAGTCCTCGAACGCTTCCTGCTGCGCGTCGTCGAGCACGTCACCGGTGTTGTTGATGAACACCACTGCCGCGTAGTTGGCGAGGTTCGCACTGGTGAAGCTGGTCCCGTTGCGGGACACGTCGATCGTGAAGCCGTTGTTCTTGCCGAGGGTACGGATGGCGTTGACACCCTTGGCGGTCGACGGCTGGGCCGCCTCCTCGCTGTGGGTGTAGACCAGCACCTGGTAGTCGTCGTGGTGCTCGTGGCCGTCGTGGGCGACCGCTGGCGCGGTGGTGATCATGGGTGCGGCGAGTGCCGCACCCGCGGCGACGGCAAGCCATCGCCGGGCGGATCTACTCATCAGTCGTTCCTCCGGGGGTTCGGGAGGCTCACGCCTCACCGTGGGCACTGATTCCGTTGTAGACGGACAGTTACGGTTGGTGCCTCACCCCTGGCGCGGTGCCACGTCCGCCAGAGTCTTCTGGTACGCCCTGCTGGCCGTCCGGCGTGACCGGGGAATCCCGATCCGGTCACGCCGGACGAGCCGTCCTCGTACCCGCGGATCACCCGGCGCGGGGCGCAACCGCGCCGGGTGACCCTCGCCCACGGGACGAGGAGTCTCGGTTTCCAGACCTTGCCACGAAGGTCGGGCCGCTCAGGCCGGTGCCGTGGTCTTCACCGGATCCACGGTGACCCATTCGCCGAGCCCGGCCGACTGCTCCACCGCGGCCAGCGCCTGCTGGACCTGGAGTGCGTCGTCGAAGGACGGTGTCGGATCGTCTCCGGCCGCCAGCGCCGCGACGAAGTCACGGGCCTGGTGGGTGAAGGAGTGCTCGTACCCGATGCCGTGGCCGGGCGGCCACCAGGCGGACAGGTACGGGTGCTCCGGTTCGGTCACGATGATGCGGGTGAAGCCCTGCTCGGCCGCGGGCCGGGTGGCGTCGAAGAACTCCAGTTCGTTCATCCGCTCGAAGTCGAACGCGACCGACCCGAGCGAGCCGTTGATCTCGATCCGCAACCCGTTCTTGCGTCCGGTGGCGAAGCGGGTCGCCTCGTAGCTGGCCACCGCCCCACCGTCGAGCCGGGCCATGAACAGCGCGGCGTCGTCGACGGTGACCTCGCCGGTGGCCGGTTCGGCGTCGTCTGCGGACCCGCCGCCGGCCGAAGCGGTCAGCCCGCTGGAACCGGCCGGCAGCGGCCGCCGCTTGACGAACGTCTCGGTCAGCCCGCTCACCCGGGCGATCCGTTGGCCCGTTACGAACTGGGTGGCGTCGATGATGTGCGCACCGATGTCACCCAGCGCCCCGGAACCCGCCTTGTCCTTGCGCAACCGCCAGACCAACGGAAACTCCGGATCGAGGATCCAGTCCTGCAGGTACACCGCCCGCACGTGCCGGATCGTTCCAATCCGGCCGTCGGCGACGAGTTGACGCATCAACGTCACCGCCGGCACCCGCCGGTAGTTGAATCCGCACATCGACCGGACGCCGCCGGCCCGGGCGGCCCGAGCCGCGTCGGCCATCTGCTGCGCCTCGGCCACCGTGTTGGCCAGTGGCTTCTCGCAGAGCACGTGCTTGCCGGCGGCGAGTGCCGCGATGGCGATCTCGGCGTGGCTGTCACCCGGCGTACAGATGTCGACCACGTCGATGTCGTCCCGGGCGATCAGCGCCCGCCAGTCGGTGGTGTACGACTCCCAGCCGAGTTGGTCGGCGGCCTCGGCCACCTTGGACTCGTCCCGGCCGCACACTGCGGTCATCCGGACCCGCGCCGGCAGATCGTAGACCCGGTTCACGGTTCGCCAGGCCTGCGAATGCGCGGCGCCCATGAACGCGTAGCCGACCATGCCGACCCGCAGTTCGTTGTGTTCAGCGGACAAGGTAAGCCTCCCCGAAAAGGTCAGAACCCGAGCGGCAGGTACTCGCTCGCGTTCTCCTTGGTGATGGTCTCCGAGGCCAGGATGATCTCCTTGGGCACCTGCAGCTCGACCAGGTCGGACATGCCCCGGCCCTGCGCGATCAGGCGGGCGAGCGAGATCGCCGAGGAGGCCATCGACGGGCTGTAGGTGACGGTCGCCTTCAGCACGCTGTCGTCGGCCTGGATCGCCTCCATCGCCGCCCGCGAACCGGCACCGCCGACCATGATGAACTCCGACCGGTTGGCCTGGCTGATCGCGGCCAGTACCCCGATGCCCTGGTCGTCGTCGTGGTTCCAGATGGCGTCGATTTCCGGCAGGGCCTGCAGCAGGTTGGCCGCCTCGCGCTGACCGGAGTCGGCGGTGAACTCGGCCGCCCGCCGGTTGGCGACGGTGAAGCCGTGTACCTCGAGGGCGTCCTTGAAACCGGCGGACCGCTCCTGGGTCAACTCCAGCGCGTCGATCCCGGCGATCTCGGCGATCACCGGGTTGGCGATGCCCTTCTCCTGCATCTGAGCGGCGATGTAGTTGCCCGCCGACACGCCCATGCCGTAGTTGTCGCCCTTGATCTGAGTACGGTAGGCGAGCGCCTGGGTGAACGCCCGGTCCAGGTTGACCACCGGGATGCCGGCCTCCATGGCCTGCAGACCGCTGGCGGTGAGCTCAGCTCCGTCGTGCGGCAGCATCACGATGACGTCCGGACTCTGCGAGATCAGCGTGTCCAACGCGGCCCGCTGAGCGGCAGCGTCGGCACCTGCCTCGACGGTGAGGAACTCGACGTCCGAGTACGCCTCAGCCTGGGCCCGGGCGTTGTTGGTAATCGCCGCGAGCCAGCCGTGGTCGGCCGCCGGGGCGGAGAAGCCGATGGTGACGGTCTCACCGGGCTCGGAGTTGGGGTTGCCCTGGTTGGCTGCCTGCGTCTGGGTGTTGGTCGGGGCGGCTTCGTTGCTGGTGCACGCGCTCAGCAGTACACCAGCACCGACTGCGGCACCACCGGCGAGCAGCCGACGGCGGGACATGTCACCGGCGGCGGCACCGCGCGCGCCGAACAGTGTCCGGCGGGAGAAAGCGGTCATGACGACCTCCTGGATCGCAATGGCGAGGGGTTATCGGGGTGTGCGGGGCCTGGCGACCGTCGGAAGTCGACGGCCACCGGGCGGTGGATGGGTGTGTCAGGTGGGAGTCAGACGGTTCTTCGGTTGAAGAGCTGACTGAGGGAGTTGAACCGGAACTGCTGGATGAGAACGGCCACCACGATGATCCCGCCCTTGATCATGTTCTGGGATTCGGTGGATAGTCCGTTGATGGCGAACAGGTTGGTGATGGTGGAGAAGACCAGCACCCCGAACAGGGCGCCGATGATGGTGCCGCGACCGCCGGTGAGCAGCGTGCCGCCGATGATCGCCGCGGCGATCGCGTCAAGCTCGTACAGGTTGGCCATAGCGGCCTGGGCCGAGTTGGCCTGCGCGGTCAGCATGATCGCGCCGATGCCGCAGCACAGCCCGGACAGTCCGTAGATGAGCAGCGTGTGCCACCGGACGTTGATCCCGGCGAGCCGGGCCGCTTCGGCGTTGCCGCCGATGGCGACGGTGCGTCGGCCGAAGGTGGTGCGGTTGAGCAGCACCCAGCCGGCGGCGACCACCGCGGCGAGGATGACGACCAGCAACGGGATTCCGAGGATCCGCTGGGTGGCCATTCCGTTGATCACCGACGAGGTGGAGATTTGGGTCTGCTTGCCGGAGATGAGCGCGGCCAGCCCTCGCGCAGCCACCATCATCGCCAAGGTGGCGATGAACGGCACCAGCCGGCCGTACGAGATCAGCACTCCGTTGACCAGCCCGACGCACATCCCGACCACGACAGCGGTGAAGATCATGCCGCCGGGGCCGAAACTCTGGGTCGCTACCGTGGTGGCCCATACCCCGGCCAGCGCCATGATCGCGCCGACCGACAGGTCGATGCCGCCGGCGATGATCACGAATGTCATACCGACGGTGACCACGCCGATCGCGGAGGCCTGCTGCAAAATGGTGAAGATGTTGTTGCGGACCCAGGTAGGGTCACTGTATAGGTCGGGCCGGGTGGCAGCACCGATGATGACCAGAATGACGAGGACGCCGACCAGCCACAGGTTGCGGCGGGCGTACTCGCTGGCGTCGGAACGCCACCAGCTCTGCCGGGATGGTTCGTCCGCGCCGTGCGCCGGCGGCGCTGCCGGCTTCTCCTTACCGGGTACGGTCGCCGTGGCCTCTTCCGCGGTCACAGTCCTACTCCTTCGTTTACCGGCTGGCCGCTGGCCAACCGGTCGGGTCGCCCGGTCACGCCGTGGCACTTTCCTTCGCCGACCCCGACATGACGAGATCGAGCACGGTTTCCTCATCGATCTCACCGGCCGGGGCGTGGTGGACGACGCGTCCTTCCCGCATCACCAGCACCCGGTCAGCCAGCCCCAGTACCTCGGGCACCTCGCTGGAGACCAGCAGGACGCCCACGCCCTGCGCGGCGAGGTCGTGGATCACCTGGTACAGCTCGGCCCGGGCACCGACGTCGACGCCCCGGGTCGGCTCGTCGAGCAGCAGCAGCCGGGTGTCACCGAGCAGCCACCGGCCGACCACCACCTTCTGCTGGTTGCCGCCGGAGAGCTGGCGCACCGGACGGTGCACACCCCGGGGACGCAGCTCCAGCGAGCCGGCCACCCGTTCGGCGGCGCTGACCTCCCGGCCGGCGTCGGTGAACCCAACCCGGGCGAGGCGACCGAAGGTGGCCAGCGTGATGTTGCGGAAGATCGGTTCGCCCAGCAGCAGCGCCTGGCTCTTGCGTTCCTCCGGCGCCATGCCCATGCCGGCCCGCACTGCGGCACCGACGCTGCCGGCCCGTACCGGTTTGCCGGCCATCGTGACCCTGCCGGTGTCGGCGGTCCGGGCTCCGAAGATCGTCTCCAGCAGTTCCGAACGACCCGCACCGACCAGACCGGCGATGCCGACGATCTCCCCCCGTGCGACAGTCAGTGAGACGTCGCTGAACTCCCCCGCGCGGCTGAGCCGGGACACCTCCAGCAGCTGCTCCCCGTGCGGGTTGGGCTCCCGCTGTGGGAACACGTACTCGATCGACCGGCCGGTCATCCGGCTGACCAGTTCCTTGGTTGGGGTGGTTTGCGCCGACAGGTTCTGCGCGGTGGTCCGGCCGTCCTTGAGTACGGTGACCCGGTCACCGATCTCGCGGATCTCTTCCAACCGGTGCGAGATGTAGATGACCGCGATGCCCTGAGCGGTCAGTTCGCGAATGATCCGGAACAGGTTCTCGACCTCGTCGTGGGCAAGCACCGCGCTCGGCTCGTCCATGATGATCAGCTTGGCCTGGTGGGACAGTGCCCGGGCCATGCTGACCACCTGCTTGCCGGCCGCCGGCAGCGACCGGACCAGCCCGCGGGGTCGGATCTCGGCGTGGCCGAGTCGGCCCAGGATGTCGCGGGTGCGTCGGGCCATCGCCGACCGACGGACGAAGCCCGCGGTCCGCGGCTCGTGGCCGAGGAAGGCATTCTCCGCCACGGAGAGGTCGTCGACCAGGTCGAGTTCCTGGTAGATGGTGGCGATGCCGGCCCTCATCGCGGCCTGCGGATTGGCGAACCGGACCGGTCGGCCCTGCCATTCGACCCGCCCGGAGTCGGGGCGGTGCACGCCGGCCAGCACCTTGATCAGGGTCGACTTGCCGGCCCCGTTCTGGCCGAGCAGGCAGTGCACCTCCCCGGCGCGCACCTCGAGCTGCACCCCGTCCAGCGCGCGTACCCCGGGGAAGGTCTTCACGACATCGGTCAGCCGCAGCACCACGTCGCCGCCGGCAGCCACGGCCGGGGTGCCGCCGGGCTCGTCAACCGGCACGGCGCCGGTGGCCTCGGGGGCGCTCACGACGCCTGCTCGAAGGCGACGTCGCTGGCCAGCACGGAGGCGCCGGTCACGCCGGCCCGCGAGCCCAGCTCGGACAGCACGACAGGCAGGTTGCCGGTGGCCAGCGGCAGCGACCGCCGGTAGACCACGCTGCGGATCTCGGCCAGCAGGATGTGCCCGAGGTGGGCCAGACCACCACCGATCACGATCATCGACGGGTTGGCGAAACTGACCAGACCGGCGAGGACGCCGCCGAGCCGTCGGCCGCCGTCGCGGATCAGCCGGATGCAGGTGACGTCGCCTTCCATGGCGCACTCGGCAACGTCACGCGCGGTGAGCTCGGCCCGCTGGGTGAGCCGCTCGGCCAGCGCCGGAGAGGTGCCGGCCCGGGCGGCGGCGGCCGCCTCCTTGGCCAGCGCCGCACCGCTGAACAGCGCCTCCAGACATCCGGCGTTGCCGCAGGAGCACATCGGACCGTGCGAGTCGACCTGGATGTGGCCGATGTCGCCGGCGCAGCCGTCGATCCCCCGGTAGACCTGGCCCGCGAGGTAGATGCCGCAGCCGACGCCGGTGCCGAGCTTGACGAACAGGAAGTCGTCGACCGAGTGGGCCACGCCGCCGTGCCGTTCCCCGATGGCCATGATGTTCACGTCGTTGTCCACCACCGCCGGGCAGCCGTGCTCCCGGGCGAGCAGCTCGCGGACCGGGAACCGGTCCCAGCCCGGCATGATCGGCGGGGAGACCGGCACTCCGTCGCGGTAGCTGACCGGCCCGGGTACCCCGATGCCGATACCGTCGAGGCGCTCGTGCACCCCTTCGACCCGGGCCTTGGCGAGCAGCTCGTTGATTCGGTGCAGGATGACCTTTGGCCCCTGCCGGATGTCGGCGGGTTCGGTGTACGCGGCCACCGGCTCCAGCCGGCCGTTGGTGATCTCCACGTCGACCGAGCTGGCGCCCAGGTCGATCGCGGCGAACCGCAGGTCCGGGTTGAGCTCGACCAGGGTTGAGCGGCGGCCGCCCCGTGAGGCGGCCATCCCTGCTTCGGTCACGAAGCCGGAGGCGACCAGCCGCTCCAACTCGGACAGCAGGCGAGGGCGGGGAATCTCCAGCTGGTCTGCGAGCTCGGCCCGGGAGACCGGTCCGTTGTCCCGCAGCAGTCGCAGCAGCTGGAGGTGCAGAGGATCCGCCGTACGCATGGGGTCCACCTCCGACAGTGAGTAACACCGAGGCGACCTCGGCGTGTCGTGACCGAAACACTAAGAGTCTTCTCAGTCTCGTGTCCAGAGTTTCGGTCTACTGAAGCAAAACTTTTTCTGATCGTGACAGAAGTTGGGGCACCTACCCGAACCGAAGTTAACCTGGCCCGATGTATCTGGTTCAGGGCACGAGGGATCGACCGATCGGCCCTCGCGCAACGAGGGCGGAGCCCGGACACGCGGAACCGGGGTGCCGGCCGCCGCCGCGGCGGCGGCCGGCACCCCGGTCGGTTCACACGGTTGGATCAGTGGCCGCCGTGCCGGGTGACTGGCGACCGGTGGATCACTCGCTCTGGCTGTAGACGGTCAGTTCCGACATGTGCTGGTAGCTGCGCTCGGCGACCTCCAGCGACTGACCTGGGTTCTCCGATCCACCGGGAGCGGTGTCCTGCTCCCAGTTGGCGTGGTGGAAGTCGTAGTGCCCGATGGTCTGGAAGAACTGCTGGAAGTTGATGTCGCCGTCGCCCATCGGCGTCATCTCGTAGCCGTTGCTCAGCTCGGAGTTCTTGTTGCCGTCCTTGGCATGGAACAGCGGGAACCGCCGGGGCCGACGGGCCACGGTCAGGATCGGGTCGAACACCCGGGTCCGCTCCTTGCCGGCCGAGTTGATGAACGTGTGGTGCTTGTGCCGGGCGACGTAGCCCCAGTAAATGTCCATCTCGAAGTAGACGTACTTCGCGTCGGTCTTGGCCATGAAGTACTCGACCTTGCGGACACCGGACGAACGGGTCGGCCGTCCCTGCTCGTCCAGCGGGCCGGAGTCGAGCAGAAAGTTGTACGCAGCGTCATGGTTGTGGGTGTAGAGCCGCATCTTGCGTTCCCGGGCCTGCCGGCCGAGCTCGTTCCACAGGTCAGCGGCCTCGTTCCAGTCCGACTGGTAGTCGCTGCGGGTCGGGTCGCTGCCGGTGCCGATGTTCTTCATGCCGAGTTCCTCGGCGATGTCGAGCTCCTGCTGGAACGTCTCCGCATTGATCCTGGCGTGGGTGCCGTTTGCGACCAGGCCGTTGTCGTCCAGGATCTTGCGGATCTCGGTCGGCGTGATCTGCCGTCCGAGGATCTCCTCGCTCTGGGTGTAACCAGCGAACTCGACCTCCTTGTAACCGAGTTCCGCCAGGCGGGCCAGGACCCGCTCGAAGCCGTACGGCACGCCGCTGTCGTCCGGAGCGGCCCGGATGCGGTCCCGGACCGAGAAGAGGATGATGCCCCGGTTCTGCTCGGGGATCAGCGGGTCCACCGACCAGCCGTCCGGCCCGGGCCGGACGGCTGGTCTGCAGCACCGGCAGCCCGGCCGCACCGAGCACGGCAGCGGCACCGGCCGATGCGGCGAGGATGTTGCGGCGGGTGAGCGCCGGATTGGGTGGCGAGAGTTGCCCGTTGCGGCGTAGCACCTCGTCCATTCTGTCCACCTTTCTGCAGCGGCTCGCAGAGCCGCCGATGACGAGTGAGGAGGGTCGGGGTGTACGGAGCCGCACGCCGCCGAAACGCACGACCCCGGGGCGGAGAGGTTCGGATGGGTGGGTTCGGGTCGGTGCCGCGGTGGCGGGCACCGACCCCGAACCGCAGCTGTCTCCGCCATGCCCCTGGCGGGAGACAGCTCGGGCCTGGTGGCCCTGGTCGCGACCGGCGTTTACGACGCTGTGTCGCTGGTGTTACGTCTGGGGCAGACATCAGCCCCGGAGACCAGGGAAAGAATGACCCCGTCGAACTAAACTTTCAGGTGAACTACCGATGGCTTTGTCTTCCGCCAGCCAGAAGTCTGTACGACAGGACCCGGCAAGATCGATGACTGTCGCAGAAGGGTGCTTTAGGACGTCAGTTGCAGAGCAGCCGACCTACCCGACGCCCGGCGACGGTCAGCCCGAGCACCGTCACCCCGACCAGGTAGCCGACGTCGACCAACTGCGTCCACCCGACGGTGTCCACGGAGATCGCCCGGATCAGATGGACCGACCGGTACAGCGGGGTCAGCTCGACCAGCCAACGCAGCACCGACGGGTACGCCTCCGCCGGCACGAACGTCCCGGAGAACAGGAAGACCGCGAACTGGGCCGAGCCCATCAAGTCGAAGTCCTGCCAGCTACGCATGTAGGTGGACAGCGCCATGCCGAGCCCACCGAAGGCGAACCCGACCAGTACCGCCGCCGGGAACGCCAGCAGCGCCCGCGGGACGGTCGTCAACCCCATCACGACCATCACCAGCAGGAAGGTCGCCGAATAGATACTGCCCCGCGCCATCGCCCAGCCGAGCTCGCCGAAGGCCAACTCGGTCGGACGAACCGGGGTGGCCAGGATCCCGTCGTAGAGCTTGACGAACTTCATCTTGGCGAAGAAGTTGAAAGTCGTTTCCGACAACGCGCCGGTCATCGCCGAGGCGGCGAGCATCGCCGGCGCGACGAACGCGGCGTACCCGATGACGGCCCCGCTGCCCGGCAGGGCGATGTCCCCGATCAGCCGGCCCACGCCGACACCGATCGAGAACAGGTAGAGCAACGGCTCGACCACCCCGGAGATCATCACCACCCAGTACGCGGACTTCAGGGCGGCCGCGTTGCGCTCCATCACCGACCCGGCCCGCCGCACGGCCGCGCCGACCCCGAGCACCTGCGGCAGGACGAGGGTCACCACCGTTTGCCTCCTCTAGTGGATCAGACGCTCTCTAGTGGATCAGACGCCTGCGGAACCGGGTGACGGCCAGCCACCATCCGGCCGCCACCCAGAGGCTCAGGTAGCCGAGATGTCCGGGGACGGACCAGGCGGGCGTGGTGCCGAGCGAGGCCGCCCGGCACAGGTCGACCCCGTGCCAGAGCGGCGACAGGTAAGCCAGCCAGCGCACTGTCACCGGCAGCGACTCCACCGGAAAGAACACTCCGGCGAACAGGGTCATCGGGATGACCGCGAACCGGAACACGATGACCATGTAGCTGTCGCTGCGGATGGTGGCCGCGAAGGCGGCCACCGGCAGGGCGACGGCCGCTGCCAGCAGCACGGCCACCGGCAGGGTCAGCACCGCCCAACCTGAATGCAGCGCACCGAACGCGGCGGCCACCGCGAGGAAGGCCACGGCACTGGCCAGCACCCGCAGCAGGACGAAGGCGAGCAACCCACCGACGATGTCGGCGATCCGTAGCGGAGCGGCTATCTGTGAGTAGTAGGTTCGTTGCCAGGTGAACCCGCCCAGCACCGGCCACGAGGACTGCCCGATGGCCACCTGCAACGCGGTGGAAGCGATCAGACCAGGGACGATCCAGTCGAGATAGCTGAACCCACCGACCCCCTGGTCAACGTAGGCTCCCACCCCCACACCGAAGCTGAGCACCGTCAACAGCGGCAGCAGGAACGACGAGAAGACCGACGACCGCCAGGTCCGCCGGTAGCCGGTCAGGTTCGCTTCCAGGACGCTCGACGCCGGCCCGAACCAGCTCCGGGCCCGCGCCCCGGTCGATCGCGCGGTTGTCGTGGCCGTCGGCGTCGCGCCAGTGTCTGTCCCGGACATCCGTCGTCGCCCTCCCCGTACCCGGTCCCCGGCCGATGTTGTACCGCCCGGGTACGACATCGTGGAAACGACGCCCCGGCCCGACCGCCCGGGATCTACCGGCCCGGCGTACTCTACGGCGACGGCCGGACATCCTCACCGGGATTTCCGTCTCCCGGGTCCGCCGCCCGGGATGGTCGCCAAGTTCTCGACGGTGGTCAGCAACAGCACCCGTTGCAGCGCCTGCCCAGCTGCCAACCACCGCCGCTCGGTGTCGCCCGTGGTGGACAGCACGAGAATGGCGGGTACGGCTCGAAGCGTTCGGTGAACTGGGTCAGACGCGGCGCTACCAGGCCGAAGTTTCGGCGACCCAACTGTCAGTGCGGCCCCGCCGTCAGTGCGGGCGGTTGCGCTCGATCGCCGGCGCCGCGACGCGCTCCGCCCAGTCGATTCGGCGCACCTCGTATTCGACCTCGCCGTGCTCGACGCCCTCAATCGGATCGTCCCACTGCAGGTGGAAGCAGCGGGCCAGGCGCAACCCGGCCGCTTCCATCACCCGCCGCGAGGCGACGTTGACCGCCATCGTCTCGGCGAAGACCCGGTCGACGGTCGGGTGGTCGAACGCCATCCGCAGCAGCGCTCGGGCACCCTCCGAGGCGTACCCCCGGCCCCAGGAGGCGCGCCGCAGTCGGTACCCGAGCTCCACCTCGGTGATCGCCAGCCGACCACCCCGGCCGTTGACCACACCGCTGGCGGGACCGACACCGGCCGGACCGGCGGCGGCCGGCTTCAGCGCGAACCAGCCGATGAAGGCGCCGCTGGAGCGCTCGATGGCGGCCCACTTGCCAAAGCCCGGAAAGCGAAGATAGTCACGCAGGATCGCAGGCAGGACCTCGCGGCGTACGGTTTCGGCCGGGGTCGGTCTGCCTCCGGTGAGGTACCGCATCACCTCGGGGTCACTGTCCAGCTCGACGAGCAGTGGCAGGTCGTCGATGGTGAAGCGGCGTAGTGACAGCCGGTCGGTCTGCGCGATCATCCCCGGCCGATTCTAGTCGATCAGGGTCCGGCCGGTGAGATGCAGGAAGACGTCCTCCAGACCGCTGCGCCGGATCAACGCGCTGGTCGGCGCCAGCCCACGGCGGTGCACCTCGTTGAGCGCCCCGTCGCCGTCGCCGGTGTAGAGCAGGATCCGGTCCGGCAGCGCCTCGGTCCGTTCGGCGATTCCGCCCAGTTTGTCGGCGAAGCTGTCCTGGTCGTCGGTCGGGAACCGGAGTTCGACCACCTCCCGGGTGGAGTAGCGGGTGATCAGGTCCCGCGGCGAGCCCTCGGCGACGATCCGACCGCCGTCCATCACCACCAGTCGGTCGCAGAGCTGCTCGGCCTCGTCCATGTAGTGCGTGGTCAGCACCAGGGTGACACCCCGTTGCTTGAGCCGGAACAGCCGCTCCCACACCAGGTGCCGGGCCTGCGGGTCCAGCCCGGTGGTCGGCTCGTCGAGCAGCACGATGTCCGGCTCGTTGACCAGGGCACGGGCGATGGTGAGCCGGCGTTTCATGCCGCCGGACAGCGGCTCCACCTTGCTGCCCGCCCGGTCGCGCAACTGCACGAAATCGAGCAGTTCGTCGGCGCGTCGCCGGGCGACCGGGCGCGGGATCTGAAAGAAGCGGGCGTAACTGACCAGGTTCTCCCGTACCGTCAGGTCCTGGTCGAGGTTGTCCAGCTGCGGGCAGACGCCGAGCCGGGCCCGGATCGCCGGGCCGTCCCGCTGCGGATCCATCCCGAGGATGCGCAGGGTGCCGCCGCTGGGCGGGGAGACGCAGCCCACCATCCGCATGGTGGAGCTCTTGCCGGCGCCGTTCGGCCCCAGGAAGCCGAACGCCTCACCGGGCGCGACATCGACGTCGATGCCGGCGACCGCGGTGAACGCCCCGAACCGCTTGACCAGACCGCGTGCGTGGATGAGTGGCCCGCTACCCCGTTCAGTCACGGCCCCGACGCTACCGCGCGGCCCCGACAGGGACGCCAGCGAGTTTCGCAAGCAGGCACCTTCCGCCAGATCGGGGACAAAGTACTGTACGAGCATCTTGAAGTTTACGCTTTGATGCACTAAGTTTGCCATCCTGGCTCACTATTCCTGGGTCAGCGGGCGAGTTCGTCACCTCGCCCGATCCCTGCCCACGCCGGTCCGCTCCGCCCGCGTGTCCACCGGCCCTCCACGTCGGACGACGCCACGTGCCGGACCCAGGTGAAGGACAATGACCAACGTGTTGGGAGTGTGGCCGGAGAACACGCATCAGGCGCAGATCCTGCGCCTGCTCCGAGACGGCCCGTGCTCGCGCGCCGAACTCGGCGACGCGGTCGGCCTCTCCAGGTCGAAGGTGGCCACCGAGCTCGACCGGATGATCGACCGGGGTCTGGTGGAGACCGCCGGTCCGGCCGCGTCCCGCGGCGGTCGTCCGTCGTCGATCGTCCGGATCGCCGCCGCCACCCGCTTCCTCAGCATCGACATCGGCGCGAGCACTCTGGACGTGGCGCTCACCGACGGCGAACTGCAGGTCGTGGCCCGGCTGGCCGAGCGCACCGAGCTGCGTAAGGGTCCGACAGCGGTGATCGCGCAGGCCCTCGAACTGGTCACCAAACTGGCCGCCGACTCGGGCACCACGCGGTTCACCGGCGCCGGCATCGGGGTGCCCGGTCCGGTCAGTTTCCACGAAGGCGTGCCGGTCTCGCCACCGTTCATGCCGGGTTGGCACCGCTTTCCGGTACGGGAGATGTTCAGCACCGAACTCGGCTGCCCGGTGCTGGTCGACAACGACGTCAACATCATGGCGCTCGGTGAGAAACACGCCGGCATCGCCCGTTCGTTCGACGACTTCCTGTTCGTCAAGATCGGCGCCGGGATCGGCGCCGGGATAGTGGTCGGCGGGTACGTCTACCGGGGGGCCAACGGTTGCGCCGGCGACATCGGCCACACCGCTGTCGACGAGAACGGGCCGCAATGCCTCTGCGGCAACGTCGGCTGCCTGGAGGCGTACTTCAGCGGTGCGGCGCTGACCCGCGACGCGGTCGCCGCCGCCCGAGCCGGGCGTTCCGACCAGCTCGCCGAACAACTCGCCCGGATCGGCACGCTCACCGCGCTGGACGTCACCCGGGCGGCCGCCGCCGGCGACCCGGTCGCGGTCGGCATGGTCCGCGACGGTGGACGACGCGTCGGTCAGGTGCTGGCCCGACTGGTGAGCTTCTTCAACCCAGGGATGGTGGTGATCGGCGGCGGGCTCGCCGGAATGGGTCACGCGTTACTGGCCGAGATCCGAGGCGTCGTCTACCGCAGCTCACTGCCGCTGGCCACCGGCGACATGCCGATCGTCCTGTCCGAGCTGGGTGACCAGACCGGTCTGATCGGCGCTACCCGGATGATCAGCGACCACGTCTTCACCGCCAGCTGAGCCGACCTGCCCGACCCCGGGCGCATCCGCCACCGGACGGCTCCACCACCGCGGCCGGTCACGGCTGCTGCTCGACCGACGCCCGGGCCGCGGCCACCAATTCGGCGGTACGCTCGGGCAGCCAGGCCGCGTCGGTGTCGACGCCGGCGTCGTAGCGCACCGTCCAGCTCAGGCCGTCGATGCCGGACACCCGCCGGCCCACCACCCGAGCCCCACCACCATCCAGCTGGTGGTGCATGCTGTAGCCGACCGACCGGGTCACCCTGGTCCGGACCTGATCCGGAACGTCTCCCGGGTCCGAGAGGTCGAACGAGATTGCCGGCCCGTCGGCGACCACGGTGTAACCGTCGTGCTCAGACACCGTCTCGGCCGGCGTGACGACCAGCGTCTCGCCCGACCAGACCGCCTTGTGCACCCGGTGCCAGCCGAGCCGGGTGGCCCGGCCCGGCAACCACAGGCCCCGGTTGGTGACGACCAGCGTGCCGGTCGCGGTCCCACTCCAGGCCAGCACCCGCTCGTCACGGTCCAGCGGCGGCCGCTGGTCGGCCGGCAGCCGCGCGCTACGCCGAAACAGACTCCACACCGTCACAACCCTCCCACGGCTTGTTCGCGCAACGCACGCGCATGCTGTTCCAGGGAGAACAGCTCTCCGGCCAGGGTCAGATACTCGTCCTGGTTGGTCACCGGATTGATCCGCTGCACCTTCGACTTCAGCTCCCTGATCCGGGTGGTGACCGCTCCCCACTGCAGGCGGGCCAGGGTCACCGAGACGTAGTACGGGTCCGCCTCCCGGTCGACGTGCAGCGGTTCGACTGCCAGCTCGGCGACCAACGCCCGGGCCGCGAGGTCGGCGCAGTTGTCCCGGACCCGCTCGATCCACACCGCTCCGGTGGTAGCGGCTGCGGCCCCGCCGGCCTGCGCCATCGCGTCCCGCAGCACGGCGTGTACCGGATGCTGGTAGACCTCCGCGCCGAGATTGTCGAACATCGGACCGGCGAGCACCGGCACCTGGAGCCCGAGCTTCAACGCCTCCCGTTCGACCAACGTCTGAGGATCGTCCGGCTCGTTGCGCGGCTTCGGCGCCGCCGGCTCAGGCACCGCCGCCCGGCCGCCAGCGGTCCGCTGCGGCCCGGCCGCCGCCGCAAGCACTGCCCGCTGCACCGGTTCGATTTCCATCCCGAGGTCGCCAGCGAGCTTGCGCACGTACTCCGGGCGTTTGTCCCGGTCCTTGAGCTTCGCCACCAGCGGCGCGGCCCGCCGCATCGCCTCCACCCGGCCATCGACGGTGTCCAGGTCGAACCGGCTCAGTACCTGCCGCAGCGCGAAGTCGACCAGCGGTTCCCGGCGCGCGACCAGGTCGCGCACCGCGAGGTCGCCCTTTGCCAGCCGCAGATCGCACGGATCCATGTTGTCCGGGCTGACCGCGATGAAGGTACGCCCGACGAAACGCTGATCCTCCTCGAACGCGCGCAGCGCCGCCTTCTGCCCGGCCGCGTCCCCGTCGAAGGTAAAGATGACCTCCCCGGCGACCGCCTCGGTGTCCATCAGCAGCCGGCGCAGTACGCCGATGTGGTCCGCGCCGAACGCGGTGCCGCAGGTGGCGACGGCGGTCGGCACCCCGGCCAGGTGGCAGGCCATCACGTCGGTGTAGCCCTCCACGATCACCGCCCTGCCCTGCCGGGCGATCTCCCGCTTCGCCTGGTCGATCCCGTACAGCACGTGAGACTTCTTGTAGATCGGGGTTTCCGGGGTGTTCAGGTACTTTGGTCCGTCGTCGTCGTCGAAGAGCTTACGCGCGCCGAAGCCGATGACGTCGCCACCGAGCTCCCGGATCGGCCACAGCAGGCGGCGCCGGAAGCGGTCGATCAACGAGCCGGACCGGGCCTGGCGGGCCAGCCCAGCGGTGATCAGCTCCTGGGCGGTGTAGCCCCGCTGGCGCAGATGCCGGGTCAACTCGTCCCACGCGTCCGGGGCGAACCCGCACGCGTACCGCTCGGCGGTCGCCCGGTCGAACCCACGGCGGGCGAGGAACTCGCGGGCCGGCCGGGCCGCCGGGTCGGTCAGCCGGTCGACGTAGAACTCGACCGCGGCGGCGTGTGCCGCGGTCAGTCGTTGCCGCTGACCGGTCTGCTGGCGGACCGGCGCGGGACCGGCCTCGATGTAGCGCAGCTGGATCCCGGCACGGGCAGCGAGCCGCTCCACCGACTCGACGAAGGTGAGATGCTCGGCCTCCATCAGGAAGGTGATCGCGTCCCCACCCTTGCCACAACCGTGACAGAAGTACACGTTCCGGCCAGGTGCCACGGTGAACGACGGCGTCTTCTCGTCGTGGAAGGGGCAGAGCCCCTTGAGGTTGCCGCCACCGGCCGACTTGAGTGTGACGCTCTCCGAGATGATGTCGGCGATCGACGTACGCTCCCGCACCAGCGAGATGTCCTCGTCCCGGATCCGACCAGCCATGCTCTGCCGCCCTCCTTCGAGGTACATCCTGCCCTGCCGCCACCATCACCGACGGTGCGGGTGCCGAGAGCCGGGAGCCGGCACCCCACCGGCCGCAGCGGACCCCCGAACCCCACCCTGACCAGGCAGGCTTCTGTCAATACGCACTTTCCACGCCTCGCCGAAGAACAGACCTTGTCCTCACCTGTAACCAGGGCAATACTGTCTGTGTCGTACCTAGTGAACCGTTCGCTGGCTTGTTTCTCTTTCTTCACGATTCACTGTGTCTCGTCTACATTGCCGGATCCCCAGCCCGAAGGAGGAGGCACCCCCATGCCCCAGCTGCTACCCGAGACCAGCGCCACCGACCACCTGGACGTGATCGCCCTCGACGAAGCGCCCCGACTGTGCGCCCTCTACCGCGGCCAGGACGCCGAGCTGGCGCCGGAGGACGAGCTTCCACACATCGCCGGCTGGGTGCTGGCCTGGCCGGACGGCTCGGCCCTGACCCTGCTCACCGAGGGCGACCAGCCACGGATCATCTCCGGATCGCTGTCGAACGTCGAGACCTGGTGGTCGGCGCTGCTCGCCGCAGACCTGGTCGCGGTCCGCCCGCCGGCCGAGGGCCGAGTGAGCCACCGGCCGTGAACCGGATCAGACGCGGGTCGGACCCGGCCGCCCCGCCGGCCGGGTCAGCCGCCGGTGCCAGGAGATCGCCGCCAGATCGGTGAGTGACGCGACCTGGTCGATGATCACTCGGGCCCGGGCCCGGTCCTCCGACGCGTCCGACCACAATGGGAGAAATACCGGGTCCAGACCGGCCGGGGCGTACGCGGTCAACGCCTCGACGAGTTCGGCGAGGATTTCCCGCTGCCGCAGGTAGCCGGCGGCGGCACCCGGCCGACGCATCACGTAGCGCAACGTCAGCCCCTTCAACAGCGCGCACCGGGCGCGCACCACCCGCGGCACGACCAGATCGGCCGCGTACCGCCGCACCGGCTGCCCACCGGAACACTCCCGGGTGGCCGACACCGCGGCGGCGACGAACGCCCCGGTGAGCATGCTGGTCGTACCCTTCAGCGCTGCCTGGGCCGGGTGGCTGCCGTCGTAGCCCGCCAGCAGCCGCAGCTCCGGCCGGGCCAGCAACTCGGCCAGGATGCCGGTCAATTCGTCGGCGGACTCGGTGGAGTACATTGCGGCGACGTCGGCCGCCAGCGCAGCCTGTTCGTCGGGGTCCGCGATCAGCCGACCGAGGTCGATGTAGCCGCCATGGATACCGTCCTCCAGGTCGTGCACCGAGTACGCGACGTCGTCGGCCCAGTCCATCACCTGCGCTTCCAGGCAGCGCCGCCGGCCGTCGGGCGCGCCGTCGCGCAGCCAGGCGAACACCGGCTGGTCGTCGGCGTACACCCCGAACTTGCGCTCGCCGGGCCGGCGTGGCCAGGGGTACTTGCAGGTAGCGTCGAGCGAGGCCCGGGTGAGGTTGAGCCCGACGGAATCGCCGGACGGACCGATCACCTTTGCTTCCAGGCGGGTGAGCACCCGCAGCGTCTGCGCGTTGCCTTCGAAGCCGCCGTAGCCGGCGGACACCTCGTCCAGTGCCCGCTCACCGTTGTGCCCGAAGGGCGGGTGTCCGAGGTCGTGGGCCAGGCCCGCGACGTCCACCACGTCCGGGTCACAGCCGAGCCGGGCACCCATCTCGCGGGCGATCTGCGCGACCTCCAGCGAATGGGTCAACCGGGTCCGGGGTACGCCGTCCGCGCCGCTCGGATCCGCCAGATGCACCTGGGTCTTGGCCGCCAGCCGCCGGAACCCGGCCGAGTGCAGCACCCGGGCCCGGTCCCGCTCGTACGGGCTGCGCCCGTAGCCGGTGTCCTTGGCCGGCTCCGGCACCAGACGGTGCACGTCGGCGGCGCGACCAACCGCCGGGCCGTCCGGAGAGGGACTCACCTTCAGCAGCCTAACCGCCCTGGCGGCGCGGCGAACCGGCAACCCGACCGGCCCGTCGGGGGCGGCGAACCGAACCCCTCGTGCGGCGGCGCCGTCACCCGACCGGGTAACGATTTCGGGGTGGTTTCCGGTTTGTGTCGTGATGTTGACGTCGGCCCTGCGGGACCGCACCGACCAGCCCACAATCGGGGCGTGGCTGACCAGGGGTGGACCCGTACCAGCCGGCTCGTACACATCTGCGATGTCGCCGAACCGATGCGGTACGCCGTCGAGGAGCACTGCGCCGGCCAGCTCATGGGAGAGCTGGCCGGCGCCAGCGCCTGCTGTCTGACCAGTTCGACCGGCCCGACCGGATCGGCGCGACCACCGCGCCGTCATCATCGGGTCGACATCCTGCTCGGGCGGCACCTGGTCACTGCCGGGGACGATCCGCCGCACCGCTACGCCCGGTCGGCACGACTGGCCACGCTGGCGCTGGCCCTGCCGGCGGCGGACGGCATCCTGGTCACCGCCCGCTGGCAGACCCACGGCCGGCCCGAGTCCTGCTGGCTGGGGTTCGGCGACGGGCCGGACGGCCGGACGTTCCTGCTGCTGTTGCGGGCCGCGGTGGGGCGGGCCACTCAGCCACGTCCGCTGAGCACGCAGAACTCGTTGCCCTCCGGATCCGCCAGCACCATCCAGGTGACGTCGCCCTGGTCGATGTCGACCCGGCGGGCACCCATGTCGACCAGCCGCTCGACTTCTGCTGCCTGATCCGTCGGGCGCAGGTCGATGTGCAGCCGGTTCTTCAACTGTTTGCTCTCTGGCACCGGAACGAAGATCAGCCCGGGCAGTTGGTCCGGCGCGCGCCGGATCTCCACCTCGTCCGACGCCTCGTGCACAATCTGGTAGCCGAGCGCCTGCGCCCACCATCTGGCTAGCCGGGCCGGGTCGTGGGCGTCGACCACCAGGTTCTCCCACTGACTTGCCACCGGCCACCTCCTGAGGTCGTACGGACCCGGTTCCAGGCCTACCGTACGGCGACGACCACCGACCCGGCAGGGTGACGGGCCAAACACCCGAAGTCAGTTTGATGATCGTTCGCAATAGCCAATCAGTTATCAGTTGCTGTCCGATTGCCGATGGTTACGGGTCCACAAAGAAACATCGCCTGCGGTAACGTGCCAGGAGCACATCGTCACTGCCGCCTCGACCGGACGATTGGACAACCCGCTGGTGTCGATCATCGACCGACCGAGGCCCGCCGGCACCCCACCCGGCCCGGTGGCGGAACCCTGCGCCCACTGTCGCGCGGCGCGCAACGTCGCCGACGCCGCGCCGACCGCGGCCGCCCTCCCCGTCCGGCCACCACCCGCCGGTACGCCTGCGGCAGGTCGGTCGGGACGAGGTCGGCGACCAGCCAACCGGACGATCGAGTGAAGGAGACCGCCGGTGGACACTGACACCGCTATCGTTACCGAGCTGAACGGGCTACGCCACTGGGTGCCCGATGTGACCGGGTCCGTACTGACCGGGGTGGACGGCCTGCTGATCACCCACGACCTCGCCAGCACCGAAGCGGAGAGCATCGCCGCGCTGGCCGCCGCCAGCGTCGGCCTGGGGCGGCGGTTCGCGATGACCGCCGGCCACGGTGACCTGCGGGAGACCGTCATCCACGGCAACCGTGGCCAGGTCGCCCTCTACCCGGTGGGCGACCGGGCGCTGCTCGCCGTGCTCGCCGGACCGGGCACCGATCCGGGCCTGCTGCACGCCCATGGCCGTCGGGCCGCCCGGTCGATCGGCGAACTGCTGCGGAGCAGGCCGGCCGGCAACGTCGCGGCACCGGTGCCGGGCCTGCTGGACAACCACGCGCCGCTGGCGGTCCGCACCCCGATGGCGACCCTGCCGTACAACCCGGCGCTACCTCGCCGCCGGTTCTGACCAACGCCGGCCGGCGGGAACCGAGGCGGCGGCCGGGCACCCTCCTGCCCCCCAGGGTGCCCGGCCGTTCTTCGTCAGCGGCCGGTCAGCGGCTGTCCGAGCCGGTCGACTCGACCGTTGCCCGGCCGGCCTCCAGCCGGGCGACCGGCACCCGGAACGGCGAGCAGGACACGTAGTCCAGGCCCGCCTCGTGGAAGAAGTGCACTGAGTCGGGGTCGCCGCCGTGCTCGCCGCAGACCCCGATCTTCAGACCGGGCCGGGCGGCGCGGCCCTCCTCGACGGCGATCCGCACCAGCCGGCCCACGCCGTCCCGGTCGATCGACTCGAACGGCGAGATGCCGAAGATGCCAAGCTCCAGGTAACGCCAGAAGAACGCGCCCTCCACGTCGTCACGGGAAAATCCCCAGCCCATCTGGGTCAGGTCGTTGGTGCCGAAGGAGAAGAACTGCGCCGATCCGGCGAGCTGACCGGCGGTCAACGCGGCCCGGGGCACCTCGATCATGGTGCCGATCAGGATCTCGACTGACCGGTCGCCGAGCACCTCGGCGATGATCCGGTCGGCTTCCGCGCGTACCGTCTCCAGTTCCTGGACCGCACCGACCAGCGGGACCATGATCTCCGGGCGCGGATCGCGCCCGGCGGCGGCCAACTCGACGGCAGCCTCGGTGATCGCCCGCACCTGCATCGCGAACAACCCAGGGATGACCAGGCCGAGCCGCACACCGCGCAGGCCGAGCATCGGGTTCTGCTCGTGCATCCGGCGCACCGCGGCGAGCAACGCCGTGTCGCGGCCGGCGTCCTGACCCCGGGCCTGCGCCAGGGCGACCGAGACGGCCAACTCCTCAAGCGACGGCAGGAACTCGTGCAGCGGCGGGTCGATCAGCCGTACGGTGACCGGCAGGCCGTCCATCTCCTGGAAGATCTCCCGGAAGTCGGCCCGCTGCAGGGGCAGCAGTTCGGCCAGCGCGGCCGCACGCTCCGCCTCGTCACGGGCCAGGATCAGCCGCTCCACCAGTTCCCGGCGGTCGCCGAGGAACATGTGCTCGGTGCGGCACAGCCCGATCCCCTCGGCGCCGAACCGCCGGGCCCGCGCGGCGTCTGCGCCGGTGTCGGCGTTCGTACGCACCGCCAGCCGCCGCCGGTCGTCGGCGTGGGACAGGATCCGGTGTACGGCGAGCACCAGCGGGTTGGTGGAGCTCGCCGGGTCGACGGCGCCTTCGAAGTACTGCACCACCTCGGATGGTCGCACCGGCACCGCACCGAGGTACAGGCAGCCGCTGGTGCCGTCGATCGACACCACGTCACCTTCGGTGACGGTGAGATCGGCGACCATGAACCGCCCGGCCCTGGCGTCGATGTCGAGGGCGTCGGCCCCGCACAGGCAGGTCTTGCCCATCCCCCGGGCCACCACGGCGGCGTGGCTGGTCTTGCCGCCCCGGCTGGTCAGGATGCCCTGCGCGGCGATCATGCCGGGCAGGTCGTCGGGGTTGGTCTCCCGCCGGACCAGGATCACCTGCTCTCCCTGCCTGGCCAGCTCGACCGCCCGCGCCGAGTCGAAGACGACCCTGCCGACCGCGGCACCCGGCGAGGCACCCACCCCGGTGGCGATCGGCGGCGGCGCGTCGGACAGGTCGAAGCAGGGGAACATCAGCTGCGCCAGCTGTGCCCCGCTGACCCGGTGCAGCGCCTCGTCCAGATCGATGATCCCCTCGTCGACCAACTGGCTGGCGATGATGAACGCGGCGGCGGCGGTCCGCTTGCCGACCCGGGTCTGCAGCATCCACAGCTTGCCGCGTTCGATGGTGAACTCGATGTCGCACAGGTCCCGGTAGTGGTTCTCCAGCCGGGCCATGATGGCCAGCAGCTCGTCGTATGAACGGGGGTCGAGCCGGGCCAGCTCCTGCAGCGGCAGCGTGTTACGGATCCCGGCGACCACGTCCTCGCCCTGCGCGTTGGCCAGGTAGTCGCCGTAAACCCCCTGGTCACCGCTGGCCGGGTCGCGGGTGAAGGCGACGCCGGTGCCGGAATCCGGCCCCAGGTTGCCGAAGACCATCGCCACCACGTTGACCGCGGTGCCGAGTTCGGCGGGGATCCGCTCCTGACGCCGGTAGATCACCGCCCGTTCGGCGTTCCACGAGTCGAAGACCGCCCGGATCGCCAGGTCGAGCTGCTCGCGGGGGTCCTGCGGGAAGTCCCGGCCGGTGTGCGCGAAGAAGATCTTTTGGTACGCCCGGACCAGTCCGCGCAGCGCGTCGGCGTCCAGCGCGAGATCGTCGTCGGAGCCGGCGGCCCGCTTGGTTGCCTCCAGCGCCTGGTCGAACTCCTCCCCCGGCACCCCGCAGACCGTCCGGCCGAACATCTGGACCAGCCGACGGTAGGAGTCCCAGGCGAATCGTTCGTCACCGCCGGCCTGGGCGGCGAGCCCCGCCACGCACTCGTCGTTGAGGCCCACGTTGAGCACCGTCTCCATCATTCCCGGCATGGAGAACCTGGCCCCGGAGCGGACCGAGACCAGCAGCGGGTCGGCGGGGTCACCGAGCCGTTTACCCCGCTGGCGCTCCAGCCGGGCCAGGGCGGCGGCGATCTGGTCGGGCAGATCCGGCGGTACCGCGCCGGTCGTCAGGTAGGCCCGGCACGCCTCGGTGGTGATGGTGAAGCCGGGTGGGACCGGCAGGCCGAGATTGGTCATCTCGGCCAGGTTCGCGCCCTTGCCGCCGAGCAGATCCCGCTGGGAGCGGTTCCCCTCGGTGAAGTCGTAGACGTACCTGTGGTGATCGGTTGTCTGCCGGGACGGGTCGCCCGGTCCGCCGGATTCCGCCATTGTTGGCCTCCCATGTGCCGTTCGGCGCTGAACGATGGTTCACCAATGGCCATTGGTTGGCGCAGGTTAAGCGACCGGGGAGGCCAGCCGACAGTAGTGGGTGACCAGCCGCACAGGAAACGACACAGGCGGCGATCGGATACCCGTTCTGGGAGCGCTTCCGTGCGCAGTTCTGCGCATTCACCGGTGAGCTGGATCACGCCGGTCGACCGGTGTGAGGTACGGGATCCGCCAGCGGATCTCAGCCGCCGGAATCGGCGGTCTCCGCCCCGACCGGGACGGAATCGTCGTCCCGGCTGGCCAGCCATCCGCACGGAAGGAAGACCTTGCCCGGCGAGTTCGTCCGGCCCCGCGGCTGGCCCAACGTGTGCCGGGGGAACGGCTCGGCCGGGTCGAGCTTGGACAGCAGCGCGTCGAGCTCCGCCAGGCTGGACACCATGGCGAGGGCCCGGCGCAGCTCACCGCCGACCGGAAAGCCCTTCAGATACCAGGCCACGTGTTTACGGAAGTCGGTGCAGCCGTCCCGCTCGGCGTCGGCACGCCCGTCCCGTCCGGTGCCGAACCAGTCGACCAGCAGCTCGGCGTGCCGGCGCATGGTGGCGGCGACCGCGCCCAGGGTCGGCAACGTCCGCCCGGACCCGCCCTCGAACGCCGCCGACAGGTCGGCGAACAGCCACGGCCGGCCCAGACAGCCCCGGCCGACGACGACCCCGTCGGCGGCGGTGTGCGCCACCATCCGCACCGCGTCATCGGCCTCCCAGATGTCACCGTTGCCGAGCACCGGCACGCTCAGGGTCTGCTTGAGCCGGCCGATCGCGTCCCAGTCAGCGGTGCCCGAGTACCGCTGGGCGGCGGTACGGGCGTGCAGCGCCACCGCCGCGACCCCCGCCTCCTGGGCGGCCAGCCCGGCGTCCAGGTACGTAAGGTGATCGTCGTCGATGCCCTTGCGCATCTTCACCGTCACCGGTACTCCGGCGGGCGCGGCCGCCCGGACCGCGCCGGCGACGATCCGGCTGAACAGCCGGTGCCGCCACGGCAACGCCGCACCACCGCCCTTGCGGGTGACCTTGGGCACCGGGCAGCCGAAGTTCAGGTCGATGTGATCGGCCAGGTCACGTTCCACCACGATCCGCACGGCGGCTGCGGTGACCTGCGGATCGACCCCGTACAGCTGCAGGCTCCGGGGCCGTTCGGACGGCGCGAACGCGATCATCCGCAGCGTCTTCGGGTTGCGCTCGACCAACGCCTGCGTGGTGATCATCTCGCAGACGTACAGCCCGCCGCCCTGCTCGCGGCACAACCGGCGGAAGGCGACATTGGTGATCCCGGCCATCGGCGCCAGGACCACCGGTGGCCACACCTGGTGACGGCCGAGCGGCAGCGGCGGGAGGACCGGCGCGGACCCGCCGGCCGGCCGGGACACGGTGACAGACACGCCGTCCAGGATTCCACGGGCCCACCCGGCACCGGGCCCGGGCCCGGGCCCGGTGGTCAGCCGGTCGGCAACCGCTCCAGCAGGTACCGCTCGACCTGGTCCAGCGACACCCGCTGCTGCGCCATGGTGTCCCGGTCCCGCACGGTCACCGCGTCGTCGGTCAGCGTCTCGAAGTCGACCGTGACGCAGTACGGCGTACCGATCTCGTCCTGCCGCCGGTAGCGGCGACCGATGGCCTGCGAATCGTCGAACTCGACCATCCAGCGGCGGCGCAGCGCGGCGCCAAGGTCACGTGCCTTCGGCGAGAGGTCGGCGTTGCGCGACAGCGGCAGCACCGCGACCTTGACCGGGGCGATCCGCGGGTCGAGACGGAGTACGGTCCGCTTGTCGACGCCGCCCTTGGTGTTCGGTGCCTCGTCCTCGTCGTACGCCGCCAGCAGCAGAGCGAAGACCGTCGCGGTGAGGTCCGCCGCCGGCTCGATCGCGTACGGCACCCACCGCTCGCCCCGGTCCTGGTCGAAATAGGAAAGGTCGGCACCGGAATGCTTGGCATGCGCGGTCAGATCGTAGTCGGCACGGTTCGTGATCCCTTCCAGCACCACGAATTCCTGATAGGCGCCACCGAGCCGGAATTCGATCTCGACGATCCGCTTGGCGTGCTGCGGCAGGCCGGCGAGGGGCACCTCGGTACGGCGCAACTGCTGTGGCGCGAGACCCAGGTCGACGTACCAGTCCCACCGCTGCTGCGCCCAGTACCCCAGCCAGTCGTCGTCGCTTCCGGGCTCGACGAAGTACTCCAGCTCCATCCGCTCCCGCTCGTGGCTGCGCAGCAGGAACTCGCCGGGACCGACGACGTTGCGGAAGATCCGGCCGACCTGGGCGATGCCGAACGGCGGCTTCTTGCGGGCGGCGATCATTACGTTGGCGAAGTTCACGAAGGTGCCCGGTGCCGCCTCCGGCCGCAGGTAGTACCGGTCCGGTGGTGGCCCCGGACGGTCCGGTGAGACCTCGAGCAGCCCGCTGACCTGCTGCGGGTCGGTGAGGCTGCCCCGGCTGCCGCAGCTCGGACAGGCGAGCTCGGCGAGTGCGGCAGCCGGCTGTTCCCGGCGTACGGTGAACGCCTCGACGATCCGGTCCAGCGGTTGGGTGAGGTCGCAGGCCCGGCACCGGACCCGGGTCTGGGTGTAGGTGTCGAGCAGGCCGGACGCGGTGAACACCGGCCTCGCCTGGATGACCGCCGCGTCGAGGCCGACGACATCGTCGCGGTGCTGCACCACCGTGCGCCACCACTGCCGGCGGACATGCTCCTTGAGCTCCACACCGAGTGGCCCGTAGTCCCAGGCGACCGGCTGGCCACCGTAGACCTCACCAGACGGGAACGCGAAACCACGCCGGTGGGCGAGACTGGCCACGGCGTCGATGCGGTCGGCTGGCATGCGCTGCTCCTACACCGGCTGGCGGCCGGCGGGGATGTGCGGACGGGCTGATCTGGCAGATGTTCGGAGGCTACCCCTCGACGCCGCAGACCTCTAGCTCACCGGTGCCGGTGTCCTGGTTGAGCGACACTCGCAGGGTGTCGCCGCCGCCTCGGGCGTAGTCGACCTCCACCGGTACGACGATCCGGCTGGTGACCGAGACCTGACCGACCTCGTAGCCGGTGATCTCCGGCTCCGTGGCGAGTCGTCGGGCGAATTCACTGGCCGACTCGCGGCGCTGCGCCTCGGCGCAGAGCATGGCGTACGCAGCGTCGAAGTCCTGCTGGCTCACCGCCTCGAAGTAGTCGCCGACCGCGATCCGGGCCTGTTCGTCGATCGCTTCGGCGCCAGTGACGATGAGTCCGACCAACGCGACGGTGCCACCGCCACAGCACAGCAGCAGCGCGAGCGCCGCGACGCCCAGCCCGATCCAGACCCGCGCGGTACGGCCTTCGGCCGGCGGAGCGGCGAACGGCGGCGCGACTCCTGGACCAGCCGGCACCGGGTAGGTCGGACCGGGCACCGGAGTCACCGGGTTGGCAGCCGAGGTCACCGGGCCGGGCACCGGGGTTGCCGAGCCGGCAGCCGGCGTGTCGTCCGGTGCGGCCTCAGACTGTCCGGTCGCAGCAGGCTGCGGCGGCGGCTGGCGGTCCGGCGGCGCCCACGGCGAGGGTGCCTGCCACGGGGACGCCTCGTCGGGCACGGCGGACGGCGGGCGCGGCTGCGCCGGTCCGGGATCGGTCATGAGGCAAAGGGTAGTGCCCGCCGGCTCACCGTCCCGGCTCCGCCGCCCGGTCACTGCTGTGGGCTGCGGGTTCTTCTCCAGGCCCGGCGGTGACCAGCTCCTCGTACGCGGACGGCTCGTCGAGCGATTCGGCGAGCAGCGGCGTCGCGTCCACCTTCACCTCGAAGGAGCCGAGCGCCCGCCGGTAGGTGCCCACCGACTCCCATTCGGTGACCAGGCACCAGCGGTGCGGGTCCTCCAGCGCCCGGGTCAGTGCGCCGCGCCGGTACCCCGGGCGACCGGCCAGGGCCCGCAGCGCGGCCCGGGCGCGATCGACGAAGCCGGGCGTGTCCGCCTCCGGCACGGTGAACCGGTTGACCACCAGCACGTCGCGTCCCCTCCTGACTAGAGTCGGTCGGATGCAGCCTACGCAACCGTCGCCGCCGGTGTGCCCCGGGCGGATCAGCCCGACCGGGGCGTTCCTCGCCGCCCTGGTGCTCGTCCTGGTCGGGCTCTTCGCGCCGGGCGTCGTCGGCGCGACAGCGCTGCTGGTGCTGGCCGCCGGGCTGGTCTGGTTGCTGCGTCGCAGCTGGCCGGCGGTGCCGGCGGCCGGGCGCATGTTTCGCCTGGTAGCGCTCACCCTGCTGGTGGCGGTCGCCCTCGCCAAGGTGTTCTAGCCGGTTCAGCCCGATCGCCGCAGGCTGCAGCGAATCATGCAACCATGCGTTTTTGACAATCATTATCGTCGCCACGGACAGTTGCCTGATGCACAGCCACCTCTTCCGCCGTACCGTCGCCACCACCGCAGGTGCCCTGCTGGCCCTGGGCGGCACCGCCGCCTGTGCCCAGGACGGCGGCGACGGGTCCGCCGACGACACCACGGTCGACGTGGTCGCCGCCTTCTACCCCTTGCAGTTCCTGGCCGAACGGATCGGCGGCGACGCCGTCACGGTGACCGGTCTCGCGCCCCCCGGAGCGGAGCCGCACGACCTGGAGCTCAGCCCTCGGCAGGTCGGCGAGGTCAGCGACGCCGACCTGGTCGTCTACCTGAGTGGCTTTCAGCCCGCCGTCGATGACGCGGTGGAGCAGGAGGCTGGCGACCACGCCTTCGATGTGGTGGAGGTCGAGCCGCTGCTGGACGCCACGGACGGTGGGCACAGCCACGACCACGCCGACGAAGACGAGCACTCCGACGAAGACGAGCACGCCGAGAATGAGGCGGACGACCACGCCGACGAGACCGGCGCGAAGGACCCGCACCTGTGGCTGGACCCCACCCGGTTCGCCACCGTCGGTGACGCGCTGGCCGAGCGTCTCGCCGCCGTCGACCCGGACCACGCCGCCGACTTCACCGCCCGCGCCGCCGCGCTGCGCACCGAGTTGGAAACCCTGGACGCCGAGTACACCGAGCGGCTGGCCGACTGCGAGCGCCGGGAAATCATCACCAGCCACGCCGCCTTCGGCTACCTGACCGTCCGCTACCAGCTCGACCAGATCGCAATCACCGGGTTGAGCCCGGAGGACGAGCCGACCCCGCAGCGCCTCGCAGAGGTGATCGAGGAGGCCCGGGAGCACCAGGCGACGACGATCTTCTTCGAGACCCTGGTCAGCCCGAGCGTCGCCGAGACCATCGCTGACGAGACCGGCGCCGAGACTGCGGTGCTCGATCCGATCGAGGGACTGCAGCCGGACGCCGACGGGGACTATTTTTCGGTGATGCACGACAATCTGAACAATCTGACCGACGCCCTGGGGTGTTCGTGACCACCAGCGTCGTCCAGGTATCGCGCGGAGCGGTCGGCTACGACAACCGCACCGTACTTCGCTCCGTCGACCTCACCGTGACCAGCGGTGAGGTCGTCGCGCTGCTGGGCGCCAACGGCTCCGGCAAGTCGACCCTGATCCGCGCCGCGCTCGGGCTGGTGCCGCTGCGCGGCGGCTCGGTGCACCTGTTCGGGGTGCCGGCCGGACGGTTCCGGCAGTGGCACCGGATCGGCTACGTCCCACAACGGCTCGGTGCCGGCAGCGGCGTACCGGCCACCGTGGGCGAGGTGGTCGCCTCCGGCCGACTGGCCCGCCGCGGCGTACTGCGGCCGCCCGGCGCCGCCGACCGCACCGCTGTCGCCGCGGCGCTGACCGCCGTCGGCCTCGCCGACCGGTCCCGGGATCCGGTGGCCACGCTCTCCGGCGGGCAGCAGCAACGCACGCTGATCGCCCGCGCGCTGGCCGGCGAACCGGAGCTGCTGGTGCTCGACGAACCCACCGCCGGGGTCGACGCGGCCAGCCAGGAGGCGTTCGCCCGGGCGCTCGGCGCGTTCGTGGCCGGCAACGGTACGGTGCTCCTCGTCGCCCACGAGCTCGGTCCGCTGCAACCGCTGATCGACCGGGCCGTGGTGCTGCACCACGGCGAGGTGGTGCACGACGGCCCGGTGCCCGCGCCGGCCGGCCACCACGCGGACCCGGGACACGACCACGTCCATCCGCATGCTTCGGTGGAACCGTCCCGGATGTGGAGCGCATGAGCATCTTCCAGTACGAGTTCATGATCCGGGCACTGATCGGGGCCCTGGTCATCGGCCTGGCCGCCCCGGCCCTCGGCATCTACCTGGTGCAGCGTCGGATGTCGTTGATCGGCGACGGCGTCGGCCACGTGGCGCTGACCGGCGTCGGCGTCGGTCTGCTGCTGGACCGGTCCCCGGTGCTCACCGCCGTGATCGCTGCCGCGGTCGGGGCGGTCGCCATCGAGCTGCTGCGCGAACGCGGGCGTACCTCCGGTGACATGGCGCTGGCGCTGCTCTTCTACGGCGGCATCGCCGGTGGGGTGATGCTGGTCGGGCTGGCCGGCGACCGCAGCAACGCCAACCTGATGGCGTACCTCTTCGGCTCGCTCACCACCGCCTCCGTCGAGGACCTGTGGGTGATCGTGGTGCTCGCCGCGGTCGTGCTGACCGCGATGTTGCTGCTGCGGCCGGCGCTGTTCGCCATCTGCCACGACGAGGAGTACGCCCGGGTCTCCGGCCTGCCGGTGCGCACCCTCAACCTGCTGATCGCGGTGACCACCGCGGTGACCGTCACCATCGCCATGCGGGCGGTCGGCCTGCTGCTGGTCAGCGCGCTGATGGTGGTCCCGGTGGCGACCGCCCAGCAGATCACTCGGGGCTTCCGCAGCACCATGGCGATGGCGATGATCATCGGTACGGCCTCCGCCGGCTGCGGGGTGTGGCTGGCCGGCACCGCCGACACCGCGATGGGCGCGACCATCGTGATCCTGGCGATCGCTGCCTTCGCGGCCACCGCCGTCGGCGCCGGGACGTGGCGGCGGCTGCGCCGCCGGGCCGGCACGCTGGCCGTCCACCGCCGGCAGCCCCGCGAGGTCGAACCGCCCGAGGTGGTCCTGGACTGTCCCGCCGAGATGGTCCCGGATCGTCCCGTCTGACCTGGTACAGACCCGGCGACGAGCACCGCTGAGCCGCCTGCCTGCCGATCCGGCTCCGGTATTGGTTACCGTTGCGGGGTGACGATGGCCAACGGCTACGACGGGTACGAGAGCGCCAGCGAGTTGCTGCGCGCACTCTCTGCTCCGCTGCGGGTGGCCATCGTGACCGAGCTCGCCCAGGGTGAGCGATGTGTCCACGAACTCGTGCAGAAGCTCGGCGCGCCGCAGCCGCTGGTGTCCCAGCATCTGCGGGTGCTGCGGGGCGCGGGCGTGGTGCACGGCTCCCGGCGTGGCCGGGAGATCGCTTACGCGCTGGTCGACGAACACGTCGCGCACATCGTAGCGGACGCTGTCAGTCATGCCCGGGAGGTCCGGTGAGCAGCCGCCGGCACTGGCCCGGGCAGAACACGTCCCGGAGGCCCTGAATGAGGACTGGAGACACCACGCCCGGCACCGCGGAGCCCTCGACGGTGCGCAACACCCGGCAACGCAGCGCGGTCAGCGCCATCCTCGACGAGCTCGCCGGCTTCCACAGCGCCCAGGAGCTGCACGCCATGCTGCGCCAGCGGGGCGACCGGGTCGGTCTGACCACGGTCTACCGGACGTTGCAAGGGCTGGCCGACTCCGGCGAGGTCGACGTGATGCGCCCGCCCGGCGGCGAGCACCTGTACCGGCGGTGCAGCCAGGGCCACCACCACCATCTGGTCTGCCGCTTGTGCGGAAGCGCGGTCGAGGTGGCCGGGCCGGCGGTGGAGAACTGGGCGGAACGGATCGCGGCCCAGCACGGCTACGTCGGGGTCAGCCACACCATGGAGATCTTCGGGACCTGCCCGAAATGCGCCGCCCGGCGTACCCCTACGACGTGACCGCGCCCGCGCGATTCCGGTCCTCGTACGGCACGCTGTGCGCATGCAGATCTACGCCGACCGTTTTCCGCGCGCCGACCGGCAACTCGCCACCGACCTGATCGTCGTCGTTTCGGGTCTACCTGTGGATCCGCGCCGCCAGCTGGCTGCAGGACCGGGTCGGCGAGCTGGCCCTGGCGCTGGCCACCCGCCCGCTCGGCACCATCGGCGGCCACCGAGGCGTTGGCGGAACTGGAGCTGCGGGCGTTGGGCCTACGTGGCCGGCGCTGACCGGCCGCCACCCGCACCACGGTCGCCACCCGCACCACCGTCGGCACCACCGTCCTCGTCCTCATCCTCGTCGCCGTCCAGCCAACCACGGTGTACGAAGGGCAGGGCGACCCAGAAGATCAGGAACCATACCCCGGTGAGACCGCTGAGCACGAACGCGACCGGTCGGGACAGGATGAAGTCGGTGACCAGCAGCACCGAGCTGACCATGGCGACCAGCATCAGGCTGAGACCCCCGCTGGCCATCCGGTGGGCGAACCGGACCTGCTCCGGCTTACGGCCACGCCGGAAGAGCGCCCGGTGGAACGCCACCGGCGAAATGATCAACGCTGCGGCGGCCGCCGCCGCCAGCAGCGCCACCACGTACACGTCCCGTTGAAACCCGTTCGTGTCGGGGAACCCGCTGCTGAACGGCAGGGTCAGCAGGAACGCGAAGAGGATCTGCACCCCGGTCTGGGCGACCCTCAGCTCCTGTAGCAGATCGGAAAAGTTGCGCTGCCAGCGTTCCTTCTCAGTCTCCCGGTCCACGTCCGCTCGTCCTCCTGCCGGACCGCCCACGCTCAACTGGCGGTCAGCAACGTGCCCCGGACGCCACGGCGGGAAACCTCTACTCGTACTGCTGCCGGGGGGCGTCGATCTGCTGCCACGACTCGACCGCCAGATAGGGGATGCTGGCCCCGTTCACCGGGTCGGTGCCGATCCGGTCGCTGTACCGGCCGACCACCGCGATCCAGGTGTCCGCCGGCAGCCCGGTCGGGGCGCTGCCGTCCATCCCGACCTTGATCGGCCGGCCGTCGGCGGCACAGCAGGAGAGCACGATCCGGGCCAACATCGGCTCACCGTCCGGGCCGTCGGTGACGAAGCCGGTGAGCCGTACGTCGCGCCCGTCCAGCGACCGGCCCTCGTCGAAGATCGCCCGGGAGGCGTAGTCGAGCACGCTGATCTCGGCCGGATCGCCGTCCGGCAGCGGCGGATAATCCGACGATGCCTGCTCGCTGCTCAACGCGGTGCCGGCCTGCGCGACGGCGTACGAACCCAGCGCCGGCGGGGCGACCAGTAGCAGCCCGAGCACCGGCAGGATCAGCAGCCAGCCCACCCTCGGCTCGTGATGGGCGTGGCCGTGGCCGTCGTCGGCGGAGCAACCGTGCCCGTCGTCGACGGCGTGGCCGTGCCCGGCATGTACGCCGACGGCAGGGGCCGGTGTCGACCGACGCCGCAGGTCGTGCCAGAGCGTCATGACCGCTGCGACGATCAGCAGCAGGCCGGCGGCGATCAGGAACGGTTGCAGCGCCTCCTTGACGTACCGCAGGTACATGTCGGTGACGCTGGCCCGTACCACCGCGCCGCCGAGGAGCAGCAGCACCACGCCTTGAGCCTGTTTGTTCACAACAGCACCGTCCCCACCGCGACCGCCACCACGATGGCGATCAGGAATGTCGCCGGAGCGAACCGGTACGCGAATCTGCGCCCGAACGTGCCGGCCTGCATCGAGACAAGTTTCAGGTCGACCATCGGGCCGACGACCAGGAAGACCAGCCGTGAGGTGAGCGAGAACTGCGACAGCGAGGCCGCGACGAAGGCGTCCGCCTCCGAGCAGATCGACAACAGCACGGCGAGTACGGCGAGCGCCAGAATGGACAGCACCGGGTTGTCTGCGAGGGTCTGCAGCCAGCGCTCCGGCACCAGCACGTTGATGCTGGCGGCGGCCATCGCGCCGATGACCAGGAAACCGCCGGCGTGCATGATGTCGTGCCGGACCGCCGCCCAGAACGCCCGTGCCCGGGACAGGTCGTCCAGGTCGGGCCGGCGCGGCAGGCGAATCCAATCGGTGCGACCCAGCCGCAGCCACAGCCAGCCCATCACGACCGCGACGAGCAGGCTGGCGACACCTCGACCGACGACCATCTCGGGGTTGTTCGGGAAGGCAACCGCCGTGGCCACCAGCACGATCGGGTTGATCGCCGGAGCGGCGAGCAGGAAGGCCAGCGCGGCAGCCGGCGCGACGCCCCGACGGATCAGCGACCCGGCGATCGGCACCGAACCGCACTCGCAGCCGGGCAGCACCACCCCGGCGGCGCTGGCCACCGGCACCGCCAGCGCCGGGTGTTTCGGCAACGCCTTCGCCCAGAACGACCTGGGTACGAAGACTGCGATCACCGCAGAGAGCCCCACCCCGAAGACCAGGAACGGCATCGCCTGAACCATCACCGACACGAAGACCGTGGTCCAGGTCTGCAGCCGGGGGTCGGAGATCAGGTTGGCCAACGGCTCGCGGAAGATCACCAGCCCGATCAGCAGGAAGGCGAGCACCTCCACTGAGCCGACCCGGTCACCGAACAGCCGGCGTCGGGGCGGACGCGGGCCGCCGGGCGGTCCGGCGCCGCCGCCGGACCCGGGCAGGTCGTCGTCGGCCGGTGCGGCCCAGTCGATGTCGTCGCCTGGGCGCGTCCGACGCGTCGCGGTGCGATCGGCAGCGGTCACGGCGGGCTGGTCCCCTCGCTGGTGTGAAGGCGGGCAGTTCACGATAACCCGCGCAGGGGTGCCCGCCACCACACCGGGACGCGCCCACTGTCGGTGCGGTGCCGCCGGTGCTAGCGTCGGTGGCACAACCTGATGTCCCACAGGGGAGCGCACACAGCGCTGAGAGTGCGGGGAGTCCCGCAGACCCTCGAACCTGATCTGGGTAATGCCAGCGCAGGGAGTTGGAGCGACGTATGACGCAGCAATCTTTGCCCGCCGACCGCAGCTGGCGGACCGTCGACATCGTGGTCGCCTCGGTGATCGCCGTCGCGTTCGGGGTGGTCTTCTGGCTGTGGGGGTTGATCTGGGCCGCTACCGAGGCCGCGTTCACCTTCTTCCCGCCCGCTCAGGCGGTGCTGTACGGGGTATGGCTGGTGCCGGCCGTGCTCGGCGCACTGGTGATCCGCAAGCCGGGGGCCGCGCTGTTCTGCGAGCTGGTCGCCGCGGTCGTCTCGGCGGCGTTGGGCAGCCAGTGGGGCGCCGTGGTGATCGTGCAGGGGCTGGCCCAGGGGGTCGGTGCCGAGCTGGTGTTCCTGGCGGTGGCGTACCGCTCGTTCCGGCTGCCGGTGGCGCTGGCCGCCGGTGCGGCCGCCGGGCTCGGCGCGGCGATCTTCGACCAGATCCGCTACTACGCGCCGTACGACCTGGTCAGTTTCCGGATTCCGATCTTCATCGTCACCGTGGTCAGCGCGATCGTGCTGGCCGGTGCCGGCAGCGTGGCGCTGACCCGGGCCCTGGCCCGCACCGGGGTGCTCGACCGGTTCCCCGCCGGCCGCGACCGCACCACGGTGTGACCCGGCCGCGACCGTGCCACGGTGTTACCCGGCCGGGGCCGGCCGGGTCGTGAGCCGGCTGGAGCTGCGCGGGTTCGGCTGGCGGCACGCCGGCCGCCGGGCCTGGGCGGTCCGTGACGTCGACCTGAGCGTTGACGCCGGTGAACGGGTCCTGCTGCTCGGGCCGTCGGGGGCCGGCAAGAGCACGCTGCTGGCGGCGATCGCCGGGGTGCTGCCGGCTGACTCGGGCGAGCAGGCCGGCACCGTCACCGTCGACGGGCTCGACCCGCGCAAGGCCCGCGAGCGGGTCGGCATTGTCTTCCAGGATCCGCAGACCCAGCTGGTGATGGCGCGCAGCGGCGACGACGTGGCGTTCGGTCTGGAGAACCGGGGGGTGCCGGCCGAGCAGATCTGGCCGCGGGTGGACGCCGCGCTGGCCCGGGTCGGCTTCCGGTACGGCCGGGACCGGCCGACGGTCGCGTTGTCCGGCGGCGAGCAGCAGCGACTGGCCCTGGCCGGGGCGCTCGCCCTGCGGCCGGGTCTGCTGCTGCTGGACGAACCGACCGCCAACCTGGACCCGGCCGGCGCCGACCTGGTCCGCAACGCCGTCGCCGGGGCGCTCGACGGGGACCGGGACACCACACTGGTGATCGTCGAGCACCGGGTGGCGCAGGCGCTGCCGCTGGTCGACCGGGTGGTGGTGCTGTCCGCCGGGGGCGGGGTGCGGGCTGACGGCGAGCCGGACGAGGTCTTCGACCGGTACGGCGGGCAACTGGCCGCCGACGGTGTCTGGGTGCCCGATCAGCCGCTGCCGCAGCGCGGTGGTTTCCCTGCCCGGGCCGGTGAGCCGCTGCTGATCGCCGACCGGGTCGGGCTGGTGCCCCGGCTCGCCCCGCTCGCCGACGAGGTGCCGCTACGCGCCGGCGAGGCGCTGGCCGTGCTGGGGCCCAACGGTGCCGGCAAGACCACGCTGGCCCTGCTGCTCGGCGGGCTGGTCGCAGCCACCGACGGAACGGTCCAGGCCACCGCCGCGTTGACCGGCGACGGCCGGGTCGGCCCGGCCCCGCACCGGTGGCGGGCACCGGAGCTGGTCCGCCGGATCGGCAACGTGTTCCAGAACCCGGAGCACCAGTTCGTCGCCACCACGGTGGCCGACGAGCTGGCTCTCGGCCCGCGCCGCTGCGGGCTGGCGGAGTCGACCGTCGCCAGGGTGGTCGACGAGTTGCTGCAGCGGCTGCGGCTGGACCGGTTGGCGGCTGCCAACCCGTACACCCTCTCCGGTGGTGAGGCGCGGCGGCTGAGTGTGGCGACCGCCCTGGCCACCGCGCCCCGCCTGCTGGTGCTCGACGAGCCGACGTTCGGCCAGGACCGGCGTACCTGGCTCGAACTGGTCACGCTGCTCGGTGAGCTGCGCGACGCCGGGCACGGGATCGTGACGGTGACCCACGACGTCGACCTCGTCGCCGCCCTCGCCGACCGGCGGTTGACCCTATGAGCCGGCCGGCGGTTGATTCTGTGAGCGGGCCGGCGGCTGACCCGGTGATCGGCGAACCGGACGGCACCAGGACGGCGCCGCTGGCCCGCCGCAACCCGGTAGCGAAGCTCGCCGCCGCGCTGGTCTTCTCGGTGCTGCTGCTGGCCACTCTGGACCCGGTGGCGCCGGCCGTCGCGATCGCCGTCGAGCTCGCCGTGGTCCCGCTGTTCGGGCTCGGCTCCCGGGCCCTGCTGCGCCGGATGGCGCCGCTGCTGCTGAGCGCCGCCGGTGTGCTGGTCACCCTGACGTTGTTCGCCGCCGAACGGACCGGCCCGGTGCTGCTCGCCGCCGGGCCGGTGCTGGTGACCAGCGGCGTGCTGGTCACCGCACTCGGGCTGGCGTTGCGCCTGCTGGCCGTGGCGCTGCCCGGTGTGCTGGTCTTCGCCACCACCGACCCGACCGACCTGGCCGACGCCCTGGTGCAGAACGTCAAGGCCCCGCCCCGGTTCGCGATCGGGGCGCTCGCCGCGTTCCGGCTGGTGCCGATGCTGGCCGCCGAGTGGCAGTTGCTGGCGATGGCCCGCCGGGCCCGGGGCATCGACGCGGGTCGCAACCCGGTGCGTCGGCTCCGGTTGTTCGCGACGACCGCCTTCGGGCTGCTGGTGCTGGCGATCCGCCGGGGCACCCGGCTGGCCACCGCGATGGACGCCCGGGGATTCGACGCCGGCATCCCCCGGACCAGTGCCCGGCGGCAACGGTTCGGGGCGGCCGACGCCGCTCTGGTTGTCGGTGCCGCAGTCGCCGCCGGAGGGTCGCTGGCGGTCAGTTTCGCCGCCGGGGTCTTCCGCCCGGTGATCGGCTGAGCCCGGCCCGGCCACTCCCCGGCAGAAAGATCAGCAGGTCACGCCAGGTGTCACAGATGCACACATGGCAACACCTTCACGGCACGTGCGCCGCAACGACGGCAGTACGTCGCCTGCTGTTTCCCCACCTCCACGAGATTGACCGCGACAAAGTTGATCTGGGAGGCGGAACAGGGATGGGACACCACCACCATCATCACCACCACGACCACGCAGCGAGCGGTGCCGACGTACCGGCACCGCTCGACCTGTCGGTGCCGGACGCCGAACTGTCGCCGACCGAGGCGTCCCGGCGTACCTTCCTGCGGAACGCCGGGCTGCTCGGAGCCGGCGCAGCCGCGTCGTCGGTGCTGGCCGGCGGACACGCCGCGCACGCCGCACCGGCCAACGACGGTGAGTTCGTCTGGCTGGCCGGCGACCACCACATCCACACCCAGTACAGCTCGGACGCCATGTACCGGGTGGTCGACCAGGCCAAGCACGCCCGCGCGTACGGTCTGGACTGGATCGTCATCACCGACCACGGCAACGCCACCCACTCCCGCATCGGGGTGGAGAAGGTCAACCCGGACATCGTCGAAACCCGCAAGGAAATCAAGGACCTGCTGATCTACCAGGGCCTGGAGTGGAACATCCCGTCCGCCGAGCACGGCACGGTCTTCGTCCAGCCGGGGCCGAACGAGGTCGCCGTACTCAAGCAGTTCGAGACCGACTACGACGGTTCGGTCAACGGCACCAGCAGCCCGAGCCCGGAGAACGAGGCGCTCGCCATCGCCGGCATCAAGTTCCTCGGTGACGAGGTCCGCCGACGCCGGATCGGTGGTGCGCTGTTCCTGGCCAACCACCCGTCCCGGCGGGGCGTCGACTCGCCGCACGAGGTGCGGGCCTGGCGCGACGCCGACCCGACCGTGGCGGTCGGCATGGAGGGCGCCCCAGGTCACCAGGCGTCCAGCCTGCCGGCGCCGAACGGCCCGGGTCGCGGTCGCGGCTACTACGAGGGCAGCCCGTCGGCGGCGTCGTTCCCCGGCTACCCGTTGGAGAGCTACCGCACCTGGGGCGGGTTCGACTGGATGACCTCCACCGTGGGCGGGCTGTGGGACAGCCTGCTCGCCGAGGGCAAGCCGTGGTGGATCAGCGCCAACTCCGACTCGCACATCAACTACCTGGGTACGTCGATGCGCGGTCCGGACAGCGACTTCAACGCCAACGGTAAGTACAACGACCCGGTGTACGGGCCGCTGATCACCACCGCCGGTGACTTCTGGCCGGGACAGTACAGCCGTACCCACGTCGGCGCGCAGGCGTTCGGCTACCGCGCGGTGATGGACGCCATCCGGGCCGGCCGGGTCTGGGTGGACCACGGCGGTCTGATCCGGGGCCTGGACATGCGGGTCCGCCGGCTCAACGACCAGCGGCCGGGTGCCGGTGCCACGCTCGGCGGCACGCTGAAGATCAAGAGTGGTACGTCGGTCGTGGTGACCCTGGACATCGATCTGGCCACCGTGCCGAACTGGGCGCAGTTCGTGCCGAAGCTGGCCCGGGTGGACCTGATCGTCGGCGACGTCACCGGACCGGTCACCGACCAGGACACCTTCACCGCCCCGACCACCCGGGTGGCCGCCTCGTTCGAGGTGCAGCCGGGCCGCAAGCGGGTGTCGTTCAGCTACCCGCTGGGCCGGGTGGACCGGCCGATGTACGTCCGGGTGCGCGGCACCGACGGTAACCGCAGCGCGCCCGGTCTGATGGGTGCGGCGGTCGACCCGCACGGCCCGGCGATGGACGTGCTCGGCGACGCCGACCCGTGGCTGGACCTGTGGTTCTACGGCAACCCGATTTGGGTCCTGCCATCCTGACCGCCACCGCCATGATCATTACTGGGGTGAGCCTCGGGCATGCCGACGACGCCGCTGCCGAACATTGGCTGCACGACGTCGTCGGCGTGGCCGACCTGCCCGACCTCGTCGCCTGCACCCATCTGGTGCCGACGCCGAGGCCGCACGTGGCGATCAGTCTGGCCGCCCCCGACGGGCTGCGCGACCTGCCCGCCACCCCGGCCGATCTGGTCCCGGCGGCGGAGCTCGCCGCCGCCGAGCACCGGGCCGGCCGGTCCGGGCGGGCGGTGCGCTACCCCGGGGTCGACCGCCTGGTCGGCACACTCACCGTCGCGGAGCTGCTCGAACTCAGCGCGATCGAGCAGGTCATCATGCTCGGCGGCGCGCAGCCGGATGAGGACACTCCGCTGGTGACCCGGGACTTCGTCCGGCCGCAGTGGATCAACGGGGTACTGACGTTGATCACCACTGCGGTCGGGCCGGGGCGGATCGGGCCGTTCGAGTTGCCCGACCCGACCCCGTGCTGCGCCGATAAACACTGACCGTACGCCTCACCTGTTTAGCCTCACCTGTCCAGCCTCCGGCGCTGGTCACATCCTGTGGCCAGCGCCGGAGGCAGTCTCATGCTCAACGGCCTCCCGCTGCCGGAGCCGCGAGGTGACGCTGACGCACCTTGAAACGCGAAAATAAGGTGTGTCAGCGTCACCTCGCGGGCGGTGGTGTGGTGGTCATCTCGCCGCCGGCCTTACCGAGATGCAGGGTGTCACCGACCCGCAGGAGTTCACCGTCGGCCATCAGTCGTCCCGCCCGTCGTGGACGTACCCGTCCGGCCAGAGCCCGGCGTACTGCAACACCGCCCGCACCCGACGCGCCTTGACCTGATCCCAGCGGTCCAGCACGGCCAACGCGCTGATGAACGGCGGGCAGAACGCCGCCACGTCACACACCCGGCATCCGGCCAACCGACTCGGCATGTGCTCAGTGACCGTCGCCCGCGCACGGTCCAACACGTCGACTCCCGGCCGGTTCCGCATCGCCGCCGCCACCTCGGCGTCGAGACCGTTGACGCTGACGCACAGGTCGGACGCGCGTTCGGTCTCGCCGACACCGGACGAGCCGTCGTCCGCCGCCGACTCATCCTCGAAGACGACCGACCCGTCGAACTCGCCGACTCCTACTACCCGGAGTCCGTCGCCGCCGGCACCCCACTCGCCGACAACCGCAAGATCAAAGGCGGCGCAGTACGGGTCCTTACCAACCTCGGACTCGCGCCCCACCAGGTCAGCGAACACGTCACCGCACGACGGCCGACCGACCACGAACAGGAACTCCTCGACATCCCCGCCGACGAACCACTCCTCGTCCTCACCCGCATCAGCCGCGCCGCCACCGGCCAACCCGTCGAGTACGCCGTCATGCGCACCGTGACCAGCCGCTCCACCGGCCACACCTACCAAATGCAGGTCTCACCCGCATGACCAACGAACCCGACCACGCCGCCGCCAACGACGTACGCGACCGCCAACGCCAGATCGCAGCCGATCTCCGCCGACAGATCCTCACCGGCGAGTTCACACCCGGCGACAAGGTGCCCTCCACCGCCCAACTCTGCCAGCGGGACGGCGTCTCCAACCTCACCACTTAACGCGCACTCGCCATCCTCAGAAAGCAAGGATTCGTCCGTGGCGAGTCCGGGGTCGGCGTGTTCGTCACCGCCAACCAGCCGATCGCCGTCGAAGCGAACCCACTACCCGGGCCGGCGAATCGATCGAAGTCACCGAGATGATCAAAGCCGCCCACCTGCGCAAGGCCAGATACCTCCTGCCCGGACCAGACAAAGCCTGATCTCACCGCCCTCCCGCGACACTTACCAGACCTCCACCGAGGCAGTGGAGTTGGCCACGGCGAACTCCGCTTGGCGAACCGCTGCATGCGCACAACGGACAACTACTCCCCCTTGCCGGAGACGACCGGGTACGCGACAATTTCCACATCGACCTGTCGTTAGGTAGGCGGAGTCAAGTGAGACAGCCACGCCGAGCCAGCAGCATCCGTTGAGGACAGACAACGCATCGATGTACGCAAGATTAGGTGCCGGAGTTGGGGTGAAATGTCGATTGCGGCAACCTCCGACACGCCCAGGATCCAGGGGAGGTTGGCGGAAAGATCCCAAACTGCCCCCGAGCTGCGAAAACCAGCCTCATAGAGATCATCTGAGCCACTACCAAGATCATGATCAACCGAAGGTTGCCCTCCAGGCCCCCCGTTTGCCCAGGTCAGACCGCCCGACATTTCGGACACGGTCCCCGAGCACACGAAAACATCGGCACAGGTCGGCAGTTGACTGAATTTGTTCTGCGACGGCGCTGCCGCTATCCGGAGCGGAGGCCAGGCTTCCCGGGGTAGCCGACGGGGTCGATCGTACTAATGGCCGCGTTCGCATCACGCGCAACGTCCGCGAGCGTGTTAGTGCAGAGGTCGGATAAGGATCAACCGTCGAGTTGCTTCCCTTTGGAACAGGCCGGATGAGGGGACGGACTCCGCTGACCCCGTCACCCCACTCGGCTCGCGACCGTCAGCGACGGCCGGTGACGATGTACTGCAGCTTGAGCTCATGATCGGGTGCCACGCCGAACCGTTGATCGAGTTCGTAGATCGAGGTCAGCGGTACGGCCGTGACATCAGGCAGACCGGCTCCTTCCAGCACCGCCACGGTCTGGTCGATCGACTTCGCGGTGGCCAGCGGCAGCGCCGACCGGACCGCGTCGTCGTAGTGGTCGGCGAAGTTCTCCGAGGCGTTGTCCAGCCCGTCGGGGAACCAGGTGCTGTCGACCACGGCGACGGTGCCGCCGGGGCGCAGCAGGCGTACCCAGTTGGCCACGGCGACCTGCGGCTCCCGCAGCGTCCACATCAGGTAGCGGCTGGTCACCGCGTCGAAGCTGGCCGCCGGGAAGCCCGGGGACACGGCGTCGCCGTACGCGATGACTGGGCCGTCGGGCATCGCGGCGGCGTGGTGCTGGGCCCGCTCCAGCATCCCCTCGGACAGGTCGATGCCGGTCACTCGGTGGCCGAGGCCGGCCAGCACGATGGCCGCCTGCCCGGTGCCGGTGCCGACGTCGAGTACGTCCAGCGGGGCCGGCGGCAGCGCCGCCGCCCAGACCTGCGACCAGGCCTGCTGGTCGGCGGCGAACCGCTCAGGGCGCTGCACGTACGCGTCGTAGCCGGGGGCCCGGCCGGTCCAGTACGCGTTGATCCGATCCTGTACGGCCGTCATGCCGCAGTCCTCTCCTCGGTCACCTCGTGCGGGCGGAACAGCAGGTGGATGGCTCCGTCGAGGTCCAGCCGCCGGATGCCGATCCCGTAGACCGGTTCGAGCACCGCCGGGTCGAGCACCTCGTCCGTGCTGCCGGCGGCCGCCACCCGACCCTCGCCGAGCAGCACCAGGTCGTCGCAGTATCGGGCGGCCAGGTTCAGGTCGTGCAGTACGACGATGGAGCAGGTGCCGAGATCCCGCACCAGTTGCAGGACCTCGTGCTGGTAGCGGATGTCCAGATGGTTGGTCGGCTCGTCGAGCAGCAGATGGGTGGCCTGCTGGGCGAGAGCGCGGGCGATCAGCACCCGTTGGCGTTCGCCGCCGGACAGCCCGGCGAACGCGCGGGCACCCAGGTGGGCGGCACCGACCCGGGCCAGGCAGCGGGCCACGATCTCGTGGTCGGCCCGGCTGGTCCGCTGGAACGTCGACAGGTGCGGGCCCCGGCCCAGCAGCACCAGCTCGGCCACGGTCAACGCGGTGTCGGTGCCGCCGGTCTCCTGCACCACCACGGCCAGCCGGCGGGCGACCTCCCGCGACGGCAGGCCGGTCAGCTCGTCGCCGTCCACCACGACCCGCCCGGCCTCACCGCTCCGACCAGGACCGCTACTGCGCCCGGCGCCGCCGCTGCGCAGGGCACCGTGGAGCAGCCGGAGCAGGGTGGTCTTGCCGCTGCCGTTCGGGCCGATCAGCCCGAGGACCCGGCCCGGCCGGGCGGTCACACTGACCCCGTCGATCACCGGGTTGGCGCCGTAGCGCCAGGAGACCTCGGTCGCGGTGATCACGACTCGGCCTGGAAGTGCTGCACGATCCGTTCGAGTCCATCGATGGACAGTGGGGTCGGCGGCTCGGTGAAGTTGAACAGCTGGGTCAGCACGTCGCCGTTGCGCACGGCGGCCAGGTTCTCCGCCCCGGGCAGCCCGGTCAGGCCCTGTTCGACGGCGGCCGGGTCGCCGTCGCTGTACAGCAGGATCAGCACGTCGGGGTCGCGGCCGAGCAGTTCCTCCACGGTGACTTCGAAGACCCGTTCGGGTACGTCGTCGAAGACGTTGCGCAAGCCGGCCGCCTCCAGCTGAGGGTGCGCCATGCTGGCGGTGCCGTACGCGTAGGTGACACCGCCGCCGACGGTCGGGTACAGCACCGCAGCCGTACGGCCGGTGCCCGCCCCGGCCTGGGCCTGCACCTGTGCCATCCGCTCTTCCAGCGCGGCGACCGCCGCTGCCGCCTCGTCGGCCCGGTCGAACACCTCGCCGTAGGTCCGCATCTGGGCGTAGATGTCGTCGAAGGTCGGCACCGTCGTGCTTCCCGGGCACATCGCCGGCTCCTCCAGCAGCGGGATGTCCACCGCCGACAGCGTGTCCCGGGACAGGTTGTCCACCTCGCCGAGCACCAGGTCCGGCTGTTGGCTGATCACCACTTCCTTGGAGATCTGCAGGTGGCCGCTGGTGTCGGTCTTGTCGGTCAGCAGCGGAATCCGGTCCAGCTCGGCGAGGGTCGCCTCGTCGTAGTACTCCGCCGGGTACTGCCCGGCCCGGGCGGTGACCCGGTCCAGCACGCCGAGCGCGTGCAGGTACGGCACGGCAGCGCTCTTGAGCAGCACGACCCGTTCCGGCGCGGCGTTGAAGGTGACGTTGACGCGGCAGTTGGTGATGGTCACCGGGTAGCCGTCGGCCGCGGCCGGGGTAGGGCCGGCACCGGCTTCGCCGCAACCGGCGGCGAGCAGCGCGGCGGCGGAGATCGCCGCGACGGCGGTACGGGCGGTCGCCATCATTGCTCCTCGAAGGTCGCAGCTGGTCAGGCAGAGGTGGCGTGCAGGCGGCGGATCAGAACCAGCAGGAAAGGTGCGCCCAGCAGCGCGGTGATGATCCCGATCGGGATCTCCTGGGGAGCCAGCAGGACCCGGGCGAGCACGTCGGCCCAGACCAGCAGGATCGCGCCGAGCAGCGCGGCCACCGGCACCACCCGTACGTGTGGTGCGCCGACCAGCCGCCGGGCCAGGTGGGGCACGACTAGGCCGACGAAGCCGATGCTGCCGGCGGCGGAGACCAGCACGCCGACGCTCAACGAGACCAGTACCAGCAGGCGCAGTCGGAACCGGTCCGGGGACACGCCGAGGGTCTGCGCGGTCTCGTCGCCGATGGCGAGTACGTCCAGTCGCCGGCCGACGATGGTCAGGTACCCGGTCATCCCGACCAGCACGACGGCGGCTACCGCCAGCAGCGCGTCCCACCGGGCCAGCCCCAGCGACCCGAGCAGCCAGAACATCACCGACCGGGCGCCCTCGGCCGACCCGGAGGCGAAGATCAGGAAACTGGTGGTGGCGTACAGCGCGTAGCCGACGGCGACGCCGGACAGCAGCAATCGGATCGAGGTGACCCGGCCGCCGCTGCGGGCGATCAGGAAGACCAGCAGCGACGCGGCGAGGGCGCCGAGGAATGCGCTGGTGGACAGGGCGTACTGGCCGAAGCCGGCGCCGGCCCCGAACAGGATCGCCGCCGCCGCGCCGCTGGACGCTCCGGAGTTGATGCCCAGCAGGTACGGGTCGGCGAGCACATTGCGGACCATCGCCTGCAGCGCGACTCCGCACACGGCCAGCCCGGCGCCGACGAGCATGCCCAGCAGCACCCGAGGCAGCCGGACCTGCCAGACGATGGCCTGCTCCGGCAGGCTCCAGGTCGCCTCACCGGGCAGTCCGACGAGTTGGTGGCCGATGATGGCGGCGACGGTCGTCGGGGCGATCCCGATCCCGCCGGAGCCGACCGCCACCACGGCGGTGGCCACCAGCCCGACGGTCAGGACAACCAGCCAGATCCCGGTCCGGCGGCGCTGTGCGGCGACGCCGAGCAGGTCGCTGCGGGCTGCCGACAGGGTGGCCGCCGCCATCGCCCCACCCCCACACGCCGATTCCTTGCTCTTGCAAAGCTATGGCAAGAAGCTAGCAGCAAGATCAAGGGATCGGAAGGTGGTGAGTCACTGTTCACCTCGGCGTCGGTCAGCTGCGCCGGAACTGGTAGTTGCGGCCCTTGGCGGCGCGCTGACCGCGACCGGCGAGCCGGTCCGGGCGGACGCTCCTGGCCTGCGGGCCGGAGCCCGGCGCGACGGCGCGGGCAGCGCGGGCAGCGCGCCGACCCTCGGCGGGCAGCGCGTCCTCAGGCAGCGCGACCTCGGGCAGATCGATCTCGGACAGAGTGACCTCGGGCAGCGCGAGTTCACCCGGGGCGTCGTCGGGCACGGTGAACCGGGGCGTCGTCGTGTCTTGTTCTGGTCGTTGCGCCATGTGAGAAGACCTCCTGGCTACGAACCGCCACGCGAACCCGCGGCGGTGACGGGTGAGATGCGGGAGGCGGGCGCCGCAGACACCGACGACAGTCCACAACAGCGGGACCGGGCAGCCGGGACTCAGTGACGCCCGCAGTGCCGACCGGCGGCGGAAACCCCGCACGGCACGGATCGACGGCGACCGCCGAGCGGTCGCGGCACTGCGAAAGGGCGTCAGAAGCGCATGACAATCACGCTAACCGGTGCGGTCCCGCGGCGCACCCGGTTTTCCAGACAGTCCGGCGGCGGCGCCGGGACGGCTCGGTGGCTCAGCCCTGCGGGGCGACCGGGTTGGGCAGGGCACCACCGAAGCGGCGGTCCCGCTGGGCGTACAGCTCGCAGGCGTACCACAGGTGCCGCCGGTCGAAGTCGGGCCAGAGGGTGTCCAGAAAGACCAGCTCGGCGTAGGCCGACTGCCAGAGCATGAAGTTCGACGTCCGCTGCTCGCCGGACGGCCGCAGGAACAGGTCCACCTCGGGCACTTCCGGGTGGTAGAGGTAGCGGGCCAGCATCTTCTCGTTGACCCGGGCCGGATCGACCTTGCCGGCCGCGACGTCCCGGGCGATCGCCGCCGCCGCGTCGGCGATCTCCGCCTGGCCGCCGTAGTTGACGCAGAACTGCAGGGTGAGCGTGCTGTTGTGGCGGGACATCTGCTCGGCGGTCTGCAGCTCGGAGATCACGCTCTTCCACAGCCGGCCGGCCCGGCCCGACCACACCACCCGTACCCCGAGGTCGACCAGCTGGTCGCGGCGGCGGCGGATGACGTCGCGGTTGAAGCCCATCAGGAAGCGGACCTCGTCCGGCGAGCGGCGCCAGTTCTCCGTCGAGAACGCGTACGCCGACAGGTACGGAATGCCCAGCTCGATCGCGCCTTCGACGGTGTCGAACAGCGAGAACTCTCCCTGCTCGTGCCCCTTGGTGCGGGGCAGCCCACGGTCCTTGGCCCACCGGCCGTTGCCGTCCATCACGATCGCCACGTGGTCGGGCAGCGCCTGCTTCGGCAACGCCGGTGGCCGGGCACCGGACGGGTGCGCAGTGGGTGCCACCGGCGGGCGCAGGCCCCTGCCCTTGGTCATGATCAATCTCCTGGGGAACGGTCGACCAACGGCAGCGAGCGTAACCCGCGTTCCAGATGCCACTGCAGGTGCGCCGCCACCAGCCCGCTGCACTCCCGGCGGGTGGCCGGCTCCGAGGTGTCCGCCACCTGCCAGTCGCCGGTGGCCAGGGCGGCCATCAGGTCGATGGTGGCCGGCGCCGGATGGGCCGCGCCGGGTGGTCGGCAGTCCGGGCAGACACACCCCCCGGCCGGTACGGAGAACGCCCGGTGCCGGCCCTGGGTGCCGCACACCGCGCAGTCGCGCAGCGCTGGCGCCCAGCCGGCGAGGGCCATCCCGCGCAGCAGGTACGCGTCGAGCACCAGGGTGCCGGCGTGTTCGCCGTCGGCGAGGGCCCGCAGCGCGCCGAGGGTGAGCTGGAACAGCCGCAGCGACGGCTCCCGTTCCACCGGGGTGAGGCGCTCGGCGGTTTCGACGATCGCGCTGGCCGCCGTGTAGCGCGGATAGTCGGCCAGGAACCGTTTGCCGTACAGGTGCAGCCCTTCGACCTGGCTGACCGTGTGCAGTGAGCTACCGGGCCCGTCGGGGTTCCCGGCGATCTGCAGGTCGACGTGGCCGAACGGCTCCAGCCGGGCGCCGAACCGGGAGGTGGTCCGGCGTACCCCCCGGGCCACCGCCCGCAGCCGGCCGTGCCGGCGGGTCAGCAGGGTGATGATCCGGTCGGATTCGCCCAGCTTCTGTACGCGCAGCACCACCGCGTCGTCGCGGTAGAGCTGGCGGCGGTATCCGGGCACCCGGTCATTGTCCCGTGCCGACCGGGTGTGCCGGCGGCCGGCCCTGATATGGACTCAGGGTCGCGATCCGGGACAGATCCGTGGCCGTGCCGGATGTGTTCTGCCGTTGGCGCTCGTAGCGTCACCGGTATGCCTCCCACCCGTACCACGAGCACCGCGTTCGCCGCCGCGTCGACCGTCGCGCTGCTGGCCGTCGCCTCGGCCGCGTGCACACCGCTTGACTGGCACCAGCTGGACTTCCACGACACCGAGACGGTTCCGATCACCGCGGTGCGGATCGTGGAATCCGGCGACGGCGACGTGCTGGTGCGGACCCGGCCCGGTGACACGGTCGAGATTCAGCGGGTCGTCCGCTACCAGCGTTCCGAGCCGGGTCGGACCTACCGGATCGACGGGACGGTGCTCGAGCTGGACACGTCGTGCGGCTGGCGGTGCGACGTGTCGTACGAGATCGTCGCGCCTCCGGGCGTCTCGGTCGAGGGTGAGAACGGCTCCGGCCAGCTGATGCTGTTTGACGTGTCGGACGTGTCGGTGCGGGTCGGATCGGGGAGTATCACCATCGACCGAGCTACTGGTCGGGTGGACGCGCGGACCGGTTCCGGCGGCATCACCGCGTACCGGCTGTCCGGTCCGGCGGAGCTGCACACCGGTTCCGGCTCGATCGATGGCCGCGATCTCAGCGGCGACGGGGTGGTCGCGACCACCGGCTCCGGAAAGGTGGCACTCACCCTCGGTGACCCGGGTCCGGTGCGTGCCGAGGCGTCCAGTGGGTCGGTGCACGTCACCGTGCCCGCGGGTAGCTTCCGGATCCGGACCGAGACCGGATCCGGATCGGCCGACGTACGAGTGCCGGACGATCCGGACGGCGAGCATCTTATCGACGCGCGGACCGGCAGCGGGAGCATCGTCATCGACCGCAACCGGCCCGGACCAGAGTAGCGTCGCGCAGATACCAGGTCAGAAGCCCAGTTTGCGCAGCTGCCGGGGGTCACGCTGCCAGTCCTTGGCGACCCGCACGTGCAGATCGAGGTAGACCCGGCTGCCGAGCAGCTCCTCGATCTCCCGGCGGGAGCGGGTGCCGACGTCACGCAGCCGGCTGCCGCCGGCGCCGATGACAATCGCCTTCTGACTCGGCCGCTCGACGTAGATGTCGGCATATATCCGAATCAGCGAATCCTCCGGGAGGATCTCCTCGACGATCACCGCGATCGAGTGTGGCAGCTCGTCCCGTACGCCATCCAGCGCGGCTTCCCGGATCAGCTCGCCGATCAGCACCTGCTCGGGCTCGTCGGTGAGCATGTCGTCCGGGTAGAGCCGGGGAGATTCGGGCAGGTGGCCGGTCATCACCTCGACCAGGGTCTGCACCTGGTGGCCGGTGGCGGCGCTGACCGGCACCACGTCGGCGAAGTCGCCCAGCTCGCTGACCGCGAGCAACTGTTCGGCGAGCCGGCGCCGGTCGACCAGGTCGGTCTTGGTGACCACCGCCAGCACCGTTGCTTTGAGCTCGGCGATCTCTGCGGTGATGAACCGGTCGCCCCGGCCGACCGGCTCGTTGGCCGGGATGCACAGCCCGATCACGTCGACCTCGCTCCAGGTCTGGCGGACCAGGTCGTTGAGGCGTTCGCCGAGCAGCGTCCGCGGCCGGTGCAGCCCCGGGGTGTCGACCAGGACAAGTTGCGACTGCGGCTGGTGCAGTACGCCCCGGATCACGTGCCGGGTGGTCTGCGGCTTGCTGGAGGTGATCGCGATCTTCTGCCCGACGATCGCGTTGGTCAGGGTCGACTTTCCGGCGTTCGGGCGGCCGACGAAACAGGCGAAGCCCGCCCGGAAGGTCTCCGGCGGAGCTGACCCGTGCCGGCTCACTGGCGTACCGTGCCGAGCAGTTTGCCGTCCGGGGCCGCGACGTGGACCGGCGCGTCGGTGGCCAGGTCCCGCACCACCGCGTGGCCGGCACCATCCAAGGTGGATGCTTCGGTAACCACGGCGGCGGCCTCCAGCCGGGTGGCGCCGGACGCGACGGCCGACGCGACCGCCAGCTGCAACGCGGTCAGCGTCAACGACGGCAACGCGACGTTCGCCCCGGCGTAGGTGCGACCATCCTGGTCCCGTACGGCGGCGCCCTCGGCCGCGCCGATCCGGGCCCGGGCACTGCGGGCCAGCACGACCAGCTTGCTGTCCTCGGCGCTGATCTGCTGCTCCGGCTCCGACCCGGCCGGCGCGGCCGACGGCGACTCAGGCATCTGCGTGCTGCCTTTCCTCTGCTCTGGCATGACGGTGGTCTCTGCCACCGGCGGTGCGCTCGGCCGACGGCCCGGCCGGCCGGTCGCCGGTCGACTGGTCGACGGTCCGGCGTACCAGGACGGTGTCCACCCGGTTGCGCCGCCCAGTGGTGCCCTCGGCGACCAGCCAGAGGCCGGCGACGGTGACCTCCGCACCCGGGATCGGCACCCGGCCGAGCACGTGGGCCATCAACCCGCCGACCGTCTCGACCTCGTCGTCGGAGATCTCCACGTCGAACAGCTCGCCGAGGTCCTCGACCGGCAACCGGGCGGTCACCCGGACCCGATCGTCGTCGAGTCGTTCGACCGGTGGCCGCTCGACATCGTACTCGTCGGTGATCTCACCGACGATCTCCTCCAGGATGTCCTCGATGGTGACCAGTCCCCCGGTGCCACCGTACTCGTCGACCACGATCACCAGGTGGGTGCGGGCGGCCTGCATCTCGGAGAGCAGGTCGTCCACCGGCTTGGACTCCGGCACGAACGTCGCCGGACGCATCAGTTCGATCACTGGGACCTCGTCGCTGCCCGGCCCGACCGAGTGGGCCCGACGCACCACGTCCTTGAGGTAGATGATGCCCACCACGTCGTCGACGTTCCCGCCGATCACCGGAATCCGGGAGAAGCCGGACCGCAGGAACAGCGCCAGCGCCTGACGCAACGTCTTGTGCCGTTCGATCCACACCATCTCGGTCCGCGGCACCATCACCTCGCGGGCGATGGTGTCGCCGAGCGCGAACACCGAGTGGATCATCTGGCGCTCGCCGTGCTCCACGACGCCGCGCTGCTCGGCCAGGTCGACCAGCTCCCGCAGCTCGATCTGGGTGGCGAAGGGGCCCTCCCGGAAGCCCTTGCCCGGGGTCACCGCGTTACCGATCAGGATCAGCAGGGAGGCCAGCGGGTTCAGGGCGCGGCCCAGACCGCGCACCAGCGGCGCGGTCGCCCGCGCCACGACGAAGGCGTGCTGGCGGCCGATCGTACGCGGGCCGACCCCGACCACCACGAAGCTGACCACGGTCATCGCCCCGGCGGTGACCAGCGCCGCCGTCCAGCCGGCACCGAAAGTGTCCACGGCGACCAGCGCGACCAGGGTGGTGGCGGTCAGCTCGCAGAGCAGGCGGAGCAGCAGCAGCAGATTGACGTGCCGGACCGCGTCCGCGGCGACGATCTGCAGCGCCCGGGCGGACCGACTACCGTCGCGGGCCAACTCGGCGGCCCGGGCCGGGGAGACGACGACCAACGCCGCCTCGGTCATCGCGATGATTCCGGCCAGCACCACCAGACCGGCGGCGATGACCAACAGTTGCAGGTCCGGCAGCCCGGTGGCTGCCGCAGCGGCGGCCAGCGGGGTGCCGGTGGTATGGCCAGAGTTCACGTGGCCCGGGCTTCCTTCCAGCTGTAGAGCAGGCGAGCCTGCAACTCGAACATCTCACGTTCCTCGTCCGGCTCGGCGTGGTCGTAGCCGAGCAGGTGCAGCACCCCGTGCACGGTGAGCAGGTGGAGCTCGTCGGCGGCGGCGTGCCCGGCGGTGGCCGCCTGCTTGGCGGCCACCTCCGGGCAGAGCACGATGTCGCCGAGCAGCCCCGGCTCGTCCGGGCTCGACTCGCCCGGACCGTGGTCGACGCTGCCCTCGTCCATCGGGAAGGCGAGTACGTCGGTCGGCCCGTCGCCGCCCATCCAGCGGTGGTTGAGCTCGGCCATGTAGTCCTGGTCGACCAGCAGCACCGACAGCTCCGCGAGCGGGTTGACGCCCATCTCGTCCAGCGCGTGACGGGCGACGGCGAGCACCGCGTCGGTGTCGACGTCGATTCCGGACTCGTTGGCGATCTCGATGGACACGTATCTCTCCCGAAGCTCTATCGACGCCGGTTCGCCCGGCCGCCGTGGGCGGTCCGGCCCTGGACCGCGTGGACGCCCTGATTCTGCTGTGCTTCGCGGTCGGCGTCCCACCGGGCGTACGCGTCGACGATGTCGCTGACCAGCCGGTGGCGCACCACGTCGGTGCTGGACAGCTGCGCGAAGTGCACATCGTCCAGGCCGGTGAGGATGTCCCGCACGGTACGCAGCCCGCTGGAGGTGCCACCGGGCAGGTCGACCTGGGTGATGTCGCCGGTGACCACGATCCGGGAACCGAAGCCGAGCCGGGTCAGAAACATCTTCATCTGCTCGGCCGTGGTGTTCTGCGCCTCGTCGAGGATGATGAAGGCGTCGTTGAGGGTCCGACCCCGCATGTAGGCCAGCGGCGCGACCTCGATGGTCCCGGCCGCCATCAGCTTCGGGATGGAGTCGGGGTCGAGCATGTCGTGCAGCGCGTCGTAGAGCGGACGCAGGTAGGGGTCGATCTTCTCGTAGAGCGTGCCGGGCAGGAAGCCGAGCCGCTCACCGGCCTCGACCGCCGGCCGGGTCAGGATGATCCGGTTGACCTGCTTGGCCTGCAGTGCCTGCACCGCCTTGGCCATCGCGAGGTAGGTCTTGCCGGTGCCGGCGGGGCCGATGCCGAAGACGATGGTGTGCGCGTCGATTGCATCCACGTACCGCTTCTGGCCCAGGGTCTTGGGCCGGATGGTCCGCCCGCGCCGAGAGAGGATGTTGAGGGTGAGCACGTCGGCGGGGCGTTCGCTGCCGCCCTGCGCCAGCATGCCGACGGTACGCCGGACCGCGTCGGTGGTCAGCGTCTCGCCCTTGGCGATGAGCTCGAGCAGCTCACTGAACAACCGCTCGGCCACCGCGTTGTCCGACGGCACACCGGTGATGGTGATCTCGTTGCCGCGTACGTGGACGTCGCTGGCGAGGGACTGCTCGACCAGCCGCAGGATCTCGTCGCCTGCGCCGAGCAGGTTGACCATGATCTGCGGGTCCGGGACGGTGATCCTGGTCTGCACCCGGGCCTGCCCGGGAGGTGGAGTGCCGGTCATGGGTCGGCCTGACGGCCTTTCGCACCTGCTTCCATTTCAGCGCCCCGACCCGGTCGGCCGCGGCGGGCGGACTTGCTGCCATCGTATCCGCTCAACGCCCGGCGCAGCGGCTCCATTTCCGCCGGTCGTCACCGGGACAGCAGCGGACCGAGCGGTGCCCCACCGAGCACGTGGGCGTGCACGTGGAACACCTCCTGACCGGCGTACCGGCCGGTGTTGAAGATCAACCGGAAGCCGTCCGCAGCGAGCCCTTCGGCCTGCGCCACCGCGGCCGCCGTGGCCAGCAGCTCGCCCGCGACGGCGGGGTCTGCGGCGGCCAGGGCGGCGACGTCGGGGTGGTGCTGCTTCGGTATCACCAGCACGTGGGTCGGTGCCTGCGGGTGGAGGTCCCGGAACGCGACCGTGTTGGCCCCGTCGTACAGCAGGGTGGTCGGCAGTTCCCCGGCGGCGATCCGGCAGAAGACACAGTTGTCGCTCACCCGACGGATGGTAGCGGTGATCGGGTCCGGCCGGTCCACCGCCGCGCTACCAGCGCCCCAGCCGACCGGAGAGCAGGGCGAGTGCCGCGACACCGGCGGTCGACGTCCGCAGCACCGCCGGGCCGAGCCGCACCGGCCGGGCCCCGGCGTCGACGAAGGTGGCCAGCTCGGCGTCGTCGATCCCGCCTTCCGGCCCCACCACCAGCAGCACCGACCCGGTGGTCGGCAGGTCGGCGACGGCCAGCCGCTGCTGCGCCGACTCGTGCAGGACGAAGCCGGCGGCGGACGCCGCGCACCGGGCGGCGACCGCGTCGGTGGGCTCGGCCGGCTGCTGGTCGGAGCCGCCGATCGTCGGCAGCCACGGCCGGCGGGCCTGTTTGGTGGCCTCCCGCGCGGTGTCGACCCATCGTCGCCGGGCGCGGGCACCACGGTCGTCGCGCCAGCGGGTCACCGATCGGGCGGCCGCCCACGGGACGATCTCGTCGACCCCGACCTCGGTCATCGCCTGCACCGCCAGCTCACCCCGGTCGCCCTTGGCAATGCCCTGCGCCACCACCAGCCGGGGGTCGGCGGCGCTGACCTGCCCGGTGTCGAGGATCCGCAGGTCGAGCTGGTGCCGGCCGACAGCCTCGACCACCGCGTCGGCGACGCCGCCGCGCCCGTCGGCGAGCCGCAGCCGCTCGCCGAGACGCAGGCGGACCACCGTGGCGGCGTGGTGGCCCTCCGGCCCGTCGAGGGTGTGGGTCGGCCCGGTCGGCAGGCGGTCGACGAGAAACAGTGGGGCGCTCACGTCGGATCGGTCCTCCGCTGCTGCTCGCTGGCCGGACGGCGGGTCAGCCGTGGCCGTTGAACGCGTCGCGCATGCGGGAGAAGAATCCGCCCTGCTTGGTCAGCTCGGCGACCTCCTCGCCCCGGGCCTTGGCGAACTCCCGCAGCGTCCGCTCCTGCTCGGCGTCGAGCTTGGTCGGGGTACGCACGTCGAGGTGCACGTAGAGGTCACCGCGGCCGGTGCCGCGCAGATGCGGCACGCCGCGCCCGCGCAGCCGCAGCGTGGCACCCGGCTGGGTGCCCGGCTTGACGTCCACCGGCTCGTCGCTGTCCAGGGTCCGGATGGTCAGCCGGGTGCCGAGCGCCGCGGCGGTCATCGGCACGGTGACCCGGCAGTGCAGGTCGTCGCCCTTGCGGGAGTAGACGTCGTGCGGCTGCTCGTGGATCTCGACGTACAGGTCACCGGCCGTGCCCCCGCCCGGCCCGACCTCGCCCTGCTGGGCCAGCCGGATCCGCATCCCGTCCTCCACCCCGGCGGGGATCTTGACGGTCAGCGAACGTCGGGTCCGCACCCGGCCGTCGCCGGAACAGGTGGTGCAGGGGTGCGGGATGACGGTGCCGTAGCCCTGGCAGGCGACGCAGGGCCGGGACGAGACCACCTGGCCGAGGAAGGTCCGTTGCACGGACTGGACCTCGCCGCGCCCGCCGCACGCCTCGCAGGTCGCCAGGTGGGTGCCGGCTGCGGTGCCCGCGCCGGAGCATGTGGTGCAGATCACCGCCGTGTCGACGGTGATCGGCGCTTCCACGCCGAACGCGGTGTCGGTCAGATCGAGCTCCAGGCGCAGGATCGCGTCGGCGCCTGGGCGGGTCCGCGACCTCGGCCCACGGGAGCCGGCCGCCGCCCCGAAGAAGGCGTCCATGATGTCCTGGAAGCCGACGAAGGGCCCGGCCCCGCCGGGGCCGCCGCCGGGCGCGCCGCCGGGTGCCAACGGGTCGCCACCGAGATCGACGATCTGCCGCTTCTGGTCGTCGGAGAGCACCTCGTACGCGGCGTTGATGTCCTTGAACTTGTCAGCCGCCACCGGATCCGGATTGACGTCCGGATGGTACTGCCGGGCCAACTTGCGGTAGGCCCGCTTGATGTCGTCAGCGGAGGCGTCCCGGCTCACGCCGAGAATCCCGTAGTAGTCCTTGGCCACTGCGTCTGGTGTCCTCATGTGTCAGTCTCGCATGTGCAGTTCGCCGGGTCGTTTTGATCCTGCCCGCCGGTCAGTTCTGCGCCAGCAGATCGCCGACGTAGCGTGCCACGGCGCGAACCGTGGCGATGGTGCCGGGGTAGTCCATCCGGGTGGGCCCCAGCACGCCGAGGCCACCGACCATAACGGTGCCCGGACCGTAACCGGTGCTGACCACGGATGCGGCCCGCAGGTTGTCAACCTCGTTCTCGTCGCCGATGCGGACCCGCAGGGTGCTCGGCTCCACCTCGCCGATCAGCTTGAGCAGGACGACCTCCTCCTCCAGTGCCTCCAGTATCGGACGCAGGGAGCCCTGGAAGTCGAGTAGTCCCCCTCTGGCCAGGTTAGCGGTCCCGGCCAGGGCGAGGCGTTCCTCGTGCCGCTCGACCAGCGTCTCCAGCAGGACCGTCGAAAGCGTGGTCATCGCCGGTCGCAGGTCCGCTGGCACCTCGTCGACCAACGCCTGGACCAACGGCGGAGTGTCGGAGAGCCGACAGCCGTCGAGCTTCTCGTTGGCCAGCCGACGCAGGTCGGTCACGTCGTCGGCACTGATCGGGGCCGGCAGCTCCACCAGTCGCTGCTCGACCCGGCCGGTGTCGACGATCAGGACCAGCATCAGCCGAGTGGTCGAGATCGGCACCAGCTCCAGGTGCCGGACCGACGACCGGGACAGGCTCGGGTACTGCACCACCGCGACCTGGCGGGTGAGCTGGGCGAGCAGCCGGACGGTGCGGTGCACGACGTCGTCGAGGTCGACGGCGCCGACGAGGAAGCGTTCGATCGCCCTGCGCTCGGCCGGGCTGAGCGGTTTCACCCGGGACAGCCGGTCGACGAACAACCGGTAGCCACGGTCGGTCGGGACCCGCCCGGCGCTGGTGTGCGGCTGCCGAATGTAGCCCTCCTCCTCCAGCACCGCCATGTCGTTGCGGACGGTCGCCGGTGACACTCCAAGCTGGTGCCGCTCGACCAGCGCCTTGCTGCCGACCGGCTCCTGGGTGGCGACGTAGTCCTCGACGATCGCCCGGAGCACGTCGAGTTTGCGGTCGTCGAGACCCATCTGCACCTCCTTCGCCGGCACCGGTCGGACCGGTCACCGGTCGGACCGGTCCGAGGCTACGGTCCCGGCCGTCGCGGCGGCCGGTGGGTGGCCGGACCAACGACGCCCCTGCTGGCACTCGCCGGCTGTGAGTGCCAGCATACGTCGATCGGGCCGGGCCGGCGATGATCAGTTCGCCGGGCGGGGGCGTACCGGGCGATATGTCACCAAGCGCACTCACCCGGGTCGGATCGGTCGGCCGGCGGGGCTCCGCAAGCCGGCCGGCGGGCCAGAGAAGCCGGCCGGCGGGCCCCACACAAGCCGACCGACCAGCGGAGACGGCCTGCCCGGACGGGAAAATCGTCGGCGGGGCTAACTGGCGCGGCTTGATCCCTCCCCCTACCGTGTCGGGCATGACTGAACCACCTCGCCCACCAGGGGAGAACGGTCCCGGCGGCATGCCGCAGGACCCCAACTCCCCGCCGCCACCTCCAGCGTCCTACTCGATGCCGGGCGAGGCCTCCTCTCCCGGATACCCCCCGCAGCCCGGCGGCGCGAGCCCGCCCCCCGGCGGATACCCCCCGCCCGGCGGTTTTCCGCCTGGCGGTCCGGCGTACGGAGGTCAACCCCCGTCCGGTTACGCCACCAACGACGACAAGACCTGGGCGCTGATCGCCCACTTCGGTGGCGCCCTGGGCGCGTTCATCAGCTTCGGGCCGCTCGGCTTCGTCGGCCCGCTGATCGCCTACCTGGTCAAGGGTCAGCAGTCACCGGCCGTACGGGCGCACGCGCTGGCCGCGCTCAACTTCCAGATCCTCTGGTCGGCGATCGCCTTCGTGCTGCTCTTCATCAGCTGGTGCCTGCTGTTCATCCCCAGCCTGGTGGTGTTCGCGATCCAGATCATCTTCGGGATCATCGCGGGCGTGAAGGCCAACGAGGGGACGCTGTACAAGTACCCGATGTCCGCCAATTTCATCAAGTGACGCCGCTCGCCCCCGGATCCGTAACCGGCTCCGGGGGCGTCACGGTGGTGACAACGGGCCATCCCACGGAGAGTCGCCCAGCAGCGGTTTCACGGCAGCAGGTCCCGCACGACCGCGTCGGCCAGCAGCCGACCGCGCAGGGTCAGCACCGCCTGCCCGGCGGCGAGTGCGCCGGGGTCGAGCAACCCGTCGTCGCCGGCCCGGCGGGCCGCGACCCGGCCGGCCGGGGCCAGTCGCGTCAGCGGCAGCCCACTGGCCAGACGCAACCCCAGCATCACCTCTTCGACCTGCTGCTCGGTGCCGGTGAGCAGTTCCCGGCCGTGGCCGGGCGACCGGCCGGCGGCCAGCCGCTCGGCGTACGACCGGGGATGCCGCACGTTCCACCAGCGGACCCCGCCGACGTGGCTGTGCGCCCCCGGCCCGAGCCCCCACCAGTCGCCGCCGGTCCAGTACAACAGGTTGTGCCGGCACCGGCCGGCGGCCGAGCGGGCCCAGTTCGACACCTCGTACCAGTCGAATCCGGCGCCGGACAGGGCCGATTCGGCGGCGAGGTAGCGGTCGGCGGCGACGTCGTCGTCGGGATACGGCAGTTCGCCGCGCCGCATCCGGGCCGCCAACCGGGTGCCGTCCTCGACGATCAGCGCGTACGCGCTGACGTGGTCCACCCCGGCCGCCACCGCCGCCGCCAGCGACTCGTCGAAGTCCGCCGCGCTCTCCCCCGGCGTACCGTAAATCAGGTCGAGATTGACATGCTCGAATCCGGCCTCCCGGGCCTCCCGGGCGGCGGTGACCGCGCGCCCGGGCGCGTGCCGGCGGTCCAGCACGGCGAGCACCGCCGCCGCGGTCGACTGCATGCCGAGCGACACCCTGGTGTAGCCGGCGGCCCGCAGCGCCCGCAGCGACGCCGGGGTCACCGACTCCGGGTTGGCCTCGGTGGTGACCTCCGCGTCGGCGGCCAGCCCCCAGGTGGCGTCGATCGCGTCGAGCAGCCGGGCCAGCGCGTCGGCCGGCAGCAGGCTCGGCGTGCCGCCGCCGACGAAGACCGTGTCCACCTGCTGTGGCGGGCGGGCGGCCAGGACCTTCGCGGCCAGTTCCAGCTCGGCCAGCACGGCGTCCAGGTACTCGCCGATCGGCGCGCTGCCGCCGAGTTCGGCGGGCGTGTACGTGTTGAAGTCGCAGTAGCCGCAGCGGGTGGCGCAGAACGGCACGTGCAGATAGACCCCGAAGCCGCGCCGGCCGCTGCGGGCGAGCGCGGACGGCGGCAGCGCCCCGTCGGCGGGCACCGGCGTACCGGCGGGTGGTGCTTTCGGCATGGGACTAGTGTGCCGGCATGGATGAGCCCCGACCCACCAGGTCCGCGCAGCCACTGATCCGTACGGCCACCGCCGCCGGGATCGCCACCCTGACCCTGGACAGCCCGGGCAACCGCAACGCGCTGTCCACCCCGTTGATGACCGAACTACTCGCCGGCCTGGCCGAGGCGGTCGCCGACCCGCAGGTCCGGGTGGTGGTGCTGAGCCACACCGGTCCGGTCTTCTGCTCCGGCGCCGATCTGAAGGAGACCGCCGAGGCGTACGCGACCCGGCGGGTACCGGTCGGGATGCTCGGCGACGTACTGGCGGCGCTCTGGGAGTGCCCCAAGCCGGTGGTGGCCCGGGTCGGCGGCTCGGCGCGGGCCGGCGGGCTGGGGCTGATCGCCGCGGCCGACATCGCGATCTGCGACGCGGCGGCCACCTTCGCCTTCACCGAGGTACGACTCGGAGTGGTCCCGGCTGTGATCTCCGCCACTGTGCTGCGCCGGCTGCAGCCGCGGGCAGCGGCGCAGCTGTACCTCACCGGTGAGCTGTTCGACGGTGCCCGGGCGGCGCAGATCGGTCTGGTCAGCGCCGCCGTACCGGCCGGGGAGTTGGACCCCGCGGTGACGGCGAGCTGCGCTGCACTGGTCCGGGGCGCCCCGGACGCCCTGGCCGGCACCAAGCAGCTGCTCCGCCGCACTCCGGCGGCGGAAATCCGGGCCGATACGGCCGAACTGCGTGAGCTTTCCACCGGATACTTCCTCTCCGAAGAGGGCCGCGAGGGCGTACGGGCGTTCCGCGACAAACGCGACCCGAGCTGGCTGCCGGGGCGGTGACCATGGATAGTCGCCCCGAAACGGGGTATCTCCGGCGTAAGGGGTCGAGGCGTACGGCGTAAGGGCCGGCGTACGACAAGTGCGGGACCCGCTCCCGCTGGACGACACAACCGTCCCTGGTGTACCAAAGGTCCCAGCAACACGCGTGGGGGTGACGGTGCGGGCTCGGACGGTGCTGGTGCTGGTCGCCGTGCTGGCGGCAATCGCCCTGTTGGGCGGGGTCGGCCTGGGCCGGTGGATCGGCGATTTCGCGTTGCCCGGTGGCTGGCGGGGCTGCACGGTCAAGCTGCCCGACTCCATGCCCGGGGCTGGCGACAGCCAACTGCGTCGGGTGTCGCTCGATCCGGAGCAGATGGCGAATGCCGCGACGATCGCGGCGATCGGGGTGCAGCGGGGGCTGCCGCCCCGTGCCGTGGTGGTGGCGCTAGCGACCGGGTTCCAGGAGTCCAAGCTGCGCAACCTGACCGGCGGCGACCGAGATTCGGTCGGGTTGTTCCAGCAGCGGCCCAGCCAGGGGTGGGGCACGGTCGAGCAGATCCGCGACACCAGGTTCGCGACGAACGCGTTCTACGCCGGCCTGGAACGGGTCCGGGGTTGGCAGGACATGCGGGTCACCGACGCCGCGCAGGCCGTCCAGCGGTCGGCCTTCCCCGAGGCGTACGAGAAGTGGACTGACGAGTCGCAGGTGCTCACCGTGGCGCTGCTCGGCGAGGCCACCGGCGCGGTTGCCTGCACGGTGACCCGGGATCCGGTGATGCGGGGCGCCGAGGCGACGGCGGCGCTCACCGACGGACTGCGGCTGGACTGGGGCGGCCTGGAGTCACTGCTACCGGCGTCCAACACGCCATCGCTGAGCGTCCCGGTGGAGAACACGCAGGTCGGGTGGCGATATGCACACTGGCTCGTATCCCATGCCACTGATCATGGCGTCAAAAGGGTCACGTTCGGCGATCAGGAATGGACTGCGATAGGCGGCAGTTGGTCGTCGATTTCCGGCGGGGACATCGAGACCGGGCGGGTGATGGTGGAGGTCTTCGCCTGACGTCGACAACCGGTCCCCTGGTTGCATATCTTGACCGACTGCTAGCGCAATATACGGCAAATTGTGCAATCCGGACATTTTGCGCGGTGAACCTGTACCGAAAGCGCATGTCCCGACACCTCACGTGCAGTCGGCTGTGGCCGACCACGCGGTCCGCGAATTGCTGACAATCGGTCCGGGCGGGCCGGCCGAGAGGCGGGCTAGGATCGGCATCCGCCAGGCCCGAAAAAGGGCGCACCACCGACAGGACGGGAAAGCTGTGTTCGATTACGGCGGGCGGACCGGTTACGAAGCGATCAGCGACATCGACCTCAAGGAGTTCCACGAGCAGGGCTTCCTCCTGCTGCGCAACGTGCTGACCGAGGACCACCGGGCGGCACTCGAGGCCACGGTCGACCGGGTGTACGCCGAGGAAAAGGCCGCCGGCAGGACCACCGCCGACGGCACCCTGCACCTGCTGGGCTTCCTGGACCGCGACGAACTCTTCGGCGACCTGCTCACCCATCCGATCGCGTTCCCCTACATGTGGGGGCTGGCCGGCTGGAACATCTACACCCACCACAACCACCTCGACGTCACCCCACCGGCGCTGGAGCCGGAGAAGCCGTACTGGGGGTGGCACCAGGACGGCTACCGGCAGAACTCCGACCCGGAGACGATGGACCCGAACCTGCCCCGGCCGATGTTCTCGCTGAAGGTGGCCTACGTCCTGTCCGACCTGTCGGAGACCGGCCGCGGCGCCACCAAGGTGATCCCCGGCAGCCACCTGCGCAACTCGCTGCCCCGCCCGACGGACCTCACCGTGCACAACCCGGATCCCGAAGGCACGGTCGAGATCACCGCGAACCCGGGCGACGCGTTCATCTTCGACCGCCGGCAGTGGCACTCCCGGTCGACCAACCTGTCCACGATCACCCGCAAGATGCTGTTCATCGGGTACACGTACCGCTGGATCCGCCCGCTGGACGAGTTGCATGTCGACAAGGACGGCCAGTGGTGGGCGAACCGGACGCCGGTGCAGCGACAACTGCTCGGCGAAGGCACCCACACCGCCAACTACTGGGGCATCAACTGGGACGGCTACATCGACGACGAGATCCCGCTCCGTAAGGAACTCAAGGAGCGTGGGCTGCTCGACCGCAGCATCCCCTGGCTGCGCTGATCTGCGGCAAACCGGGTCCGTCGTCGGCGCCCATCCCCGCACAGGCGGGGCGGGCGCCGACGACGGACCCGGTGCCGTCAGCTGTCGATCGCGCGGCCAGTCCGTCGGCCCGACCGCTCGGCCAGTCGACCCGGCCAGTCAGTACCGGCTCATGCTGCGCCGGCCACCGACCCCGACGACCAGCGCCACACCGACCGCAGCCAGAATCACCTGCACGAAGAACTCCCGCCAGTCGAAGCCGGCGGTGCTGGCGAAGCCGCCGGCACGGGCGATGACGGTGCCCAGCAGGGCGGCGCCGACGCCGATCAGCATGGTCAGCCAGATCGGGATGTTCTGCTTGCCCGGCACGACCAGGCGGCCGAGCGCACCGATGATGAGGCCGACGATGAGAGCGGTGATGATGCCCATTACGGTCATTTTTTATCCTCCTTGTCGGAGATGTCGTGTTGTCCTTGGTGACCGCTAAGTTCCCGGCCATCGCGACAACCAAACCGATTCACCTCCGCCGACGATCAACCGCGTCAACGTCTGAAGGATGCCGCCACGTCCCGTACCGCCGCGTCCATGGTCGCGAAGGCCAACGGCGGCGGCTCGGCGAGGGCGAACCAACCGCACTCGGTGGCCTCGGCCGAGTCGAGTCGGACCCGGTCGCCGGCAAGGGTGGCCAGGAAGAAGCACTCCAGCACGCTCAACGTCTCGTCCTGGAACTCGTACTCACCCAGGTAGAGACCGACCAGCGCACCGAGCTCGACCTCGACGCCCAACTCCTCCCGGCACTCGCGCAGCGCTGCCGACCGGGGGTGTTCCGCCCCGTCGCAGAACCCGCCAGGAGTTTCCCACTGACCGGCCCGGGGCGGCTTGGCCCGCCGGATGGCCAGGAACCGGGTCCGGGCCGGGTTGGTCACCACCACGTTCACGGTCGGCCGGGAATTCTGGAACAGCTGGTAGCGGCAGCCACCGCAGCGCACCGGCGGCGGACCGGGAAGCCCGGCCCCGCACCGTGGGCAGTACGCCGCGCTCGGTCCGTACCCACGGGGGATCACCGCTTGCCACCGGACTTCCCGTCCGAGCCACCGCCGTCCGAGGTGGACAAGGCCGCGATGAACGCTTCCTGCGGCACCTCCACCCGGCCGACCATCTTCATCCGCTTCTTGCCCTCTTTCTGCTTCTCCAGCAGCTTGCGCTTGCGGCTGATATCGCCGCCATAGCACTTGGCCAGCACGTCCTTGCGGATCGCCCGGATCGTCTCCCGGGCGATCACCCGACTGCCGATCGCCGCCTGGATCGGCACCTCGAACTGCTGGCGCGGGATGAGGTTGCGCAGCTTGGCGGCGATCGTCGTGCCGTAGCTGTACGCCTTGTCCTTGTGCACGATCGCGCTGAACGCGTCCACCGGCTCACCGTGCAGCAGGATATCCACCTTGACCAGGTCCGACGGCTGCTCGCCGGAGGGCTCGTAATCGAGCGAGGCGTAGCCCTTGGTGCGGCTCTTCAACTGGTCGAAGAAGTCGAAGATGATCTCGGCGAGCGGCAGCGTGTAGCGCAGCTCGACCCGGTCGGCGGAGAGGTAGTCCATGCCCTGCAACGAGCCGCGCCGCCCCTGACACAGCTCCATCACCGCGCCGACGTAGTCGTTCGGGGTCAGTACGGTGGCCCGGACCACCGGCTCGTGCACCTCGGCGATCTTGCCGGTCGGGTATTCGCTCGGGTTGGTGACGGTGGCCGTCTCGCCGTCCTCCATCACCACCCGGTAGACCACGTTCGGGGCGGTCGAGATCAGGTCGAGGTTGAACTCCCGCTCCAGCCGCTCCCGGATGATCTCCAGGTGCAGCAGTCCGAGGAAGCCGCAGCGGAACCCGAAGCCGAGCGCGCCGGACGTTTCCGGCTCGTAGGTCAACGCCGCGTCGTTGAGCTTCAGTTTGTCCAGCGCCTCGCGCAGCGCCGGGTAGTCGGAACCGTCGATCGGATACAGCCCGGAGTACACCATCGGCCGGGGATCCTTGTAGCCGCCGAGCGGCTCGGCCGCCGGCCGGCCGTTGATGGTGACGGTGTCCCCCACCCGGGACTGCCGGACGTCCTTCACCCCGGTGATCAGGTAACCGACCTCGCCGACACCGAGCCCGGTCGCCTTGATCATCTCGGGTGAGATCACCCCGATCTCCAGCAGCTCGTGGGTCGCGCCGGTGGACATCATTTTGATCCGGTCGCGGGCCTCGATCCGCCCGTCAATCACCCGGACGTAGGTCACCACCCCCCGGTAGACGTCGTACACCGAGTCGAAGATCATGGCCCGCGCCGGTGCCGCCGCGTCACCGACCGGCGGGGTGAACTGGCGGACGATCTCATCGAGCAGGTACGAAACACCTTCGCCGGTCTTGCCGGAGACCCGGATGCAGTCGGCCGGATCGCCGCCGATCAGATGCGCCAGCTCCTCGGCGTACTTCTCTGGCTGCGCCGCCGGCAGGTCGATCTTGTTGAGCACCGGGATGATGTGCAGGTCGTTCTCCAGCGCCAGGTAGAGATTGGCCAGCGTCTGGGCTTCGATCCCCTGCGCCGCGTCGACCAGCAGCACCGCGCCCTCGCACGCGGCGAGTGAGCGGGACACCTCGTAGGTGAAGTCGACGTGCCCCGGGGTATCGATCATGTTGAGCACGGCCGACTCGCCCTGGCGTTCACCGGCTCGGATCGTCCAGGGCATCCGTACCGCCTGGCTCTTGATCGTGATGCCGCGTTCCCGTTCGATGTCCATCCGGTCCAGGTACTGGGCCCGCATCTGGCGCGGGTCGACCACCTCGGTGAGCTGGAGCATCCGGTCGGCGAGGGTCGACTTGCCGTGGTCGATGTGCGCGATGATGCAGAAGTTCCGGATGCTGCCGGGTTCGGTGGCACCGGGGGCGTTCACGCCGGAATCGGGCGTCGGAGGCACGGTGGTCCGTTCTGCTGGGCTGGAGTCCGTCGTCTCAGCCGGCGTCGCCGGCCGCAACCTATGTTCCCACGCCCCGATCGTCGGGGTGCCCATGCCCACCACTGGGCCACCACCTAGCGCGGCTGCCAACGCCGGATGCCGGCCGGGTGCCGCTGCCGGGGTTCGTGGCGGCGACGCGGCAGGATGGAGGGGTGGCTACAGTGCGGTTGCCCGCTATCCGGTATGACGCGACATCGGTTCGACCCGCCTGGGCGGACCTTCCACCCGATCTGCGCGCGGCGATCTGCGGTCGGCTCGGCAGCCCGGTGACCTGGGCGACCAGCGCCGGCGGCGGCTTCACCCGGGGCTTCGCCGCGACCCTGACCACCTCCGCCGGCGAGCGGGTGTTCGTCAAGGCCGCGTCGTTGGTTGAGCAGCGACACCTCAGCGACTGGTACGCCCGCGAGGCGGCGCTGACGGGGGAACTGCCGGCCCAGGTAGCGGCGGCCAGGCCGCGGTGGACACTCACCACCGCCGGCTACTTCGTACTCTGTCTCGACTCGGTCGACGGCCGGATGCCGGCGCTTCCCTGGGCTCCGACCGAGCTCGACGCGGCCCTGGCCAGTTGGGCTGGCGCGGCCCACGCCCTGCGCCGGCCGCCGGCCGGACTGGTCAATATCGGTCTGCCCCGGCTGGCCGACCTGGCCAGCGCCGACCTGGCCTGGTGGCAGGAGATAGCCGCCGGCCGGGAAGCCATGCCGGTGTTCGACACCGACACCGACACCGATGGGCTGCTCCGGCGGCACCTGCCAGAGCTGGCGTCGCTGGAGGCGGACCTTCCCCGCCTGGTGTCCGACGACGCGGTCATCCACGGCGACCTGCGCCTCGACAACCTGCTGATCGACCGGACCGGGATGGCGTGGATCTGCGACTGGACCTGGGTGTGTCACGGTCCCGCCTGGTTCGACACGACGAGCCTGCTGGTCACCGCATTCGCCAGTGGTCTCGACGCGGACACGCTGTTCGCCCGGCACCCGACTGCGGTCGACGCGCCGCCCGGCGGGCTGGACGCGGCGCTGGCGGCGCTCTCCGGCTACTGGCTGACCCAGGCGTCCGCCGGGCCCACCGGCGCCTCCCCGCACGTCCGCGCCCACCAGCGGTTCAGCGGGGAGACGGCGCTGGCCTGGCTGGCCGCCCGGCGCGGTTGGCCCGGCCCGTTTTGGCCGGCGCACCGGTGAGCTGGTAGCCTTGCCCTTCGCGCGTGGCGACACGCGCCGCCAGCATGCATCCCGGTTGTCGGGCCCGGCTATCCGCCGGACTCCCGATATCTGTCCGGACCGGCCACTGCGCCGGACCCGGTCACCGGGATGACTCGGGCGGCCGCGTACGCCACAGGCGGATTGTCATTTTGGTCGTTTCGATTTCGGATGAGCAGGGCGAGGCTGTCGCGTGGCGAACATCAAGTCCCAAATCAAGCGCAACCGGCAGAACGAGAAGCGTCGGCTGCGGAACAAGTCGGTCAAGTCGGCGCTGAAGACCGCCGTCCGCAAGTTCAACGAGGCCAACGCGAACGGCGACACCGAGCAGGCTGCCGCGCTGATGCGGGAGGCCAGCCGCAAGCTCGACAAGGCCGTCAGCAAAGGCGTGATTCACAAGAACCAGGCGGCGAACCGCAAGTCCGCGATCGCCAAGCGCCTGCAGTCGATCGGCTCCTGACGATCCCGTTCCCACCGACCAGCCGACCTCGCGGATCAGCCGACCCGCGAGGTCGGCTGGTCCGTTTCGGGAGACCGATGCCACCAGCTGGCTCCGACCCATCCGACCCAGCGGAGCTGCGCCAGTCCCGACCCAACTGGTTTACGTCACTCGGGTACCGGTGGTTGGTGCTCGCTGAGCTGACCGGTGTGGACCACGTCCAGCAGCACTGTCGGCGCGGCAAGCGCAGCAGCGGTCGCGGCCGTAGGGCTGGGCGGGACGGTCTGCAGGAGTACCGTCGGCGCCGCGAGGGCCGCACAGGTCGCCGCTGACGCGGTAGCCGTCGCTGCGGTCGCCTCGACGTGGGCACCGCCGATCCGCCTGATCCGGATACCGGGACCAATCTGGACACCGGAGCCGGTCTGGATGCCGGGGACGGCGCTGCCGGCCGGAAACGCCGGGCCGGTCCGGATCCCGGTAAACGACCGTACGGGCTGCCCGACCGCCGGGACCACCTCGCGGCGGAACATCTCCCGTTCCCGCTCGGGGACCAGCTCCGCCGACCGCTCGACCGCACCGGCGACCAGATCGTTGATTTTCACCATGACGGCCACCGCGACCGGCAGGACCAGCATGCCCCACCAGGGGATCAGTTCCGCCAGGGCGAGCAGCCCGCCCAGTACGAAGCTGCCCTCAAAGAAGGCCAGACAGGTCAACCCGCTGGGCTGCACGTACCGGAGCCGCAGCGCCCGGGCGTAGAGCGGCGGCAACTCGTCCTCGACGGCATCCTGCTCGTCGGCCGGGTTCTGATGGTCACGCGGCTCCCGATGGTCGCGACCGCTCACCGCTGATCACCACCGCTGCGACGGGCCTGCGCGACCGCGACAACGGCCCGCTCCAGCGCGTAGTCCCGGTCGTCCGACCCGCCCTTGACATCGGCATTGCACCGCGCCGCCGCGTGCATGGCATCGACCAGGCCTCCCGCACTCCAGCCCCGGCTCTGCCGTTGCGCACGCTCGATCTTCCACGCGGGCATGCCGAGACTGCTCGCCAGCTGGTACGGGCTCCCCCGACCGGCGGATGCGACCCGGGCCACGGTACGGATGCCGTCGGCGAGCGCGTCGGCGATCGGCACCGGATCTACTCCGACGTGCAGGGCCCACCGCAGTGCTTCCAGGGCTCCCGGCACGTCGCCGATGATCGCCGCGTCGGCCACGGTGAATCCGCTCACTTCGGCACGACCCCGGTAGTACCGGGCCACGGTCGCCGCGTCGACCCGGCCGCCCGTGTCGGCCAGCAGTTGGGTGCAGGCCGCAGACAGCTCCCGCAGGTCGTTGCCGACCGCGGCGAGTAACGCCTCGGCGGCGTCGTCGGTGCACCTGCCGCCGGCGCGCCGGAACTCGTCGCGGACGAAGGCGACCCGTTCCCGGTGCCCCTTGAGCTTGGCCGCCGGCACCACGGTCGCCCCGGCCGACCGCAGCCCGTCGGCGAAGGCCTTCCCCTTGGCACCGCCCGCGTGGGTGACCAGCAGCGTCACGTCCGGATCGGGTTGCCTCGCGTATCCGAGCAACGCGGCGGTCAGGTCCTTTCGGGCATCCTGGCCGCTGCGCAGGACGAGCAGTCGCCGACCGCCGAACAGGGACGGGCTGAGCATCTCGGCGACCTCGCCGGCGCTGACCGCGCCCGCCTCGTACTCCCGGACGTCGGCGTCGGGATCGGTGGACCGGGCAGCCTGGACGGCTTCCGTCACAGCCCGAGTGACCAGAAGTTCCTCGTCACCGAGCACGAGTACCACGGCGGGCGGGGCGGCAATTTTCACGCCCGCCATAGTCGCACGGGTCGTAGCACCGAGATCAACCCCCAATTTTTCGCTGAGTAGTCGTTCGATCACCCTCCGATAATAGGGACATTTGTCGGCGAGCTGTTACGAACGACACCGGAACATCCCAGTTGACTGTGGTGTTCCGTCCCACCCGGATCAGCCGCTACGGGCGTTGGCGTCAGCTCTCCGGTGGGAGACCGCGAGCCCGCCGTCACGCCATACCACCGCGAGATCACCGTCGACATCGGTCCGCAGCACCCGCGCTCCCCGCGCCGACAACCGGGCGAGCACTCCCGGATCCGGATGTCCGTACCGGTTGTCGGCACCGACCGGCACCACCGCAACCCTGGGTGCCACTGCGTCCAGGAAGCCGACATCCTGGAAGGCCGACCCGTGGTGGGCTACTTTGAGCACGTCCGCCCGCAGTCCGGCCGCCCCGAACCGGTCCAGTAGCGCTTCCTGCGATTCGTGCTCGGCGTCACCGGTCAACAGGATCCGTACACCATCCACGACGGCCAGCAGCATCAGGGAGTTGTTGTTCGGATCGGACCTGGTCCCGATGAACGGCTCGGTGGGACCGAGCACCGTCAGCTCGACCGGGCCGCGACGGTAGCTCCAGCCAGGCGAAACCGGTCCGACCGCGACGCCTCGGGCCGCCGCCGCCAACTGCACCGCGTCCCGGCCGGCAGCCGGCTCCGGCCACCCGGTAGTCGCCACCGCCGAGACCAGACGGTGCCGCAGGACACCCTCGACGCCAGCTACATGGTCGGCGTGGAAATGACTGATCACCAACAGCGGCACTCGGCTGATGCCGAGACGACGCAGGCACCGGTCGGCCGCAGCCGGGTCCGGGCCGGCGTCGACGACCACAGCGGACCGGGCACCGGCGGGTAGCACCACCACGTCCCCCTGGCCCACCGCACAGACCGCGACCACCCAGCCATCCGGTGGCCAGCCCGACGCGGCGAGCCGCACCGGCAGCGCCCCGACCACGGCTCCGACCGCCACCACCGCCAGCACTCGACGGGCGAACCCGTGGCGGGCCAGGACCAGCACGACGACCGTCAACGCGGCGAGGGACAGCGCACCGAACGCCCCGTCCGGCCACGGCAGCGACCCCCCGGGAACCCGCGCCCCGTATCGGGCCACCGTCACCAGCCACCAGGCTGGCCAGTGACTGAGCCAGGCGAGCAGCTCGGCACCGCCCGGCCAGACCGGTGAGACGACGGCTGTCGCCACCCCGAGCACCGTCGCCGGGGCGATCGCTGGCACCACGAGCAGGTTGGCGGGGACCGCGACCAGGCTGATCAGCCCGGACAGGCCGGCGACGACCGGGGTGCAGGCCAGCTGCGCCGCCGCCGGGATCGCCAACGCGTCCGCCAGCGGAGCGGGAACGCCACGAACCACCATCGCGTCCCGCCAGCCGGGTGCGAACAGCAGCAGACCACCGGTCGCCAATACAGACAGGGCGAACCCCGCGTCCGAGGCCAGCTCCGGATCGACCACGACCAGGACGGCCACGGTCGCGCCGAGCGCGGGCAACGCCGCCCGCCGACGTCCGGTCGCCAGCGCGAGCAGCCCGACTGCACCCATCACCCCGGCCCGTACCACACTGGGCGAGGGACGGGCCAGGATCACGAAGCCGACCAGCGCCACGGCGCACGCGACCGCAGTCAGGCCGGGACCAGCCCGACACCAGCGCATCCCGAGCAGGACGAAACCGACGACGACCGCGACGTTGGAACCACTCACCGCGACGAGATGGGTCAGCCCGGTCGCCCGGAAGTCCTCCTCCACCGCAGGATCCAGCCGGCTGGTGTCGCCGACGACGAGACCGGGCAACAGGCCACCGGGCTGGTCTGGCAACGGCTCGCAGGCGCGCTGCAGGCCCGACCGCAAAACACCGGCCGCCCGCTGCGTCCAGATGGAGGACCCGACCGGCGTCGGGTCCTCCCCGGTGGACAGCACGGCTGCAGTCAGATCACCACCGCGTGGTGGCGCCAACCGGCCGGCGACCCGCACCCGCTGCCCGGGCAGCAGCCCGTCCCAGGCATTGCTGGTGCCGAGAACGAGCAACCGCACCGGACCGACCAGCCGACCCGCGACGCCGTGGTCGGGCCGGACGGCCGGCGAGCCGGACAGGCCAGCCAGCCGGACCGGCACCAGCCACAGCGGCGGTCCCGCCACCGCCGACCTGACCCGTCGAGGATCATCGCGGATCACCAGCTCCGCAGTGACCGCCGCACGGTCGTCGACCAGTGCCGCAAGCGGCCCGGCGTCGCGCGCCGCCACCCGTGCGCCGGCAGCGGCGGCACCGCAGACGACCCCGAGCACCACCGCCATGGCCAGCCAGCCGTACGCGTGCATCCATCTGGTCAGCCGGGGCAGGTCGGAGTCGTTGCCGGGCCGCCGGGCCGCCCGGCTGCGGCCGGTGCCCGTACCCCTGGTCAGGTAGACGCCGAGCAGGCCGACCAGCGTCACGCCACCGATGACCAGTGCCACCGCCAGTACAGCCGTGCCGCACACCACAGCGAAGGCGGCCAGCCAGCAGGCCACCGCGAATCCGGCCAGCCGCAGATCCGGCGGCCCGACCCGGTTGTCGCCGGATGCCTTCACACCGTCACCAGCCCACGCAGCTGGTCGAATCGCGCGTCGCCGATACCGCTGACCTTGCGCAGGTCGTTGACGGACGCAAACCCGCCTACCCGCTCGCGATGATCGATGATTCGCTGGGCGAGCACCGGGCCGACCCCCGGCAGCGTCTCCAACTGCTGCTGGCTGGCGGCGTTCAGGTCGACCTTGCCGGTCCCACCCGGCTGGCCGGCGGCAGGGGCAGGCCCGGTCACGGCTCCCGGCGGCGGGGTGACCCCGACCACGACGAGCTCGCCGTCCTGAACCGGGCGGGCCAGATTGAGCCAGGCGACGTCGGTGTCGGGCAGTGCACCACCGGCCGCTTCCAGGGCATCGGCCACCCGGGAACCTGCCGGCAGGGTCACCAGACCTGGCCGGTGGACCCGACCGGTCACCGCGACGATCAGCTGTGTCGGTCCACCGGTACCGGTCGTCCCGGGTCCAGCCGCAGCGGGACGGCCCTCAGGACCCGGCCCACCGGCCGCGGCCGGCACCGGGGCGGTCTGGGCCGGGACGCCGTCGGCGGACGGCACCGGCTCGACCCGGGGTCGAGCCCGCCAGGCGAGCAGCGCGGCGACGGCGACCACCACGACAGCCACGGCGGCGAGTGCCCGTACTCCCCGCCGGCCAGGGTCGAAGGCGGGCAGCCGGGCGGCCGCCCCGGAGAAGGCCGGGCCGTCGAGGTCGAGTGGGTCGCCCGATCCGACCGGATCTCCGCGGTCGCGGTCGGCCGGACCGCTGCGGCCGGTCGGCTCCCCGTGGTCGTGGCCGGTCGGCCGGTCGTGGTCTACCGGCGCCCGTAGGCCGCCACCGGCGTGGGTCAGCAGGGCCAGCCGCCGCTGGACGGTGTCGTCGTCGGTCACGTGCAGAAGCTATGCCGCCGGCCAGGACGGCGGACCGGGCTGCGGGCCGGGCTGTGGACGACCGGCGCGTTGTGGACGATGCCCCGTACCGGACCCGGATCTTGCTATGGGCCGGCGGTCAGAAGCCCGCCTGCCGGTGCACCACGACCGAGAGCAGACCGGGGCCGGCGTGTGCCGTCACCACCGCCCCGATCTGCGCCACGTGCACGTCCTGCAGCCGGTCACCCAGCCGGGAGGTCAGTTCCGCACACAGGGCGGCGGCCCGGTCTGGATCGTCGAGATGGTGTACGGCGACATCGACCCGCGACGCGTCGCCGGCCGCGAGACAGGCGAGGTCGACCAGCTTGGCCAGGGCACGGGCGGCGGTGCGTACCTTGTCGCGCAGCACGATGTGGCCGTCCTGCACCCGCAGGATCGGCTTGACCGCCAGCGCCGTACCGAGCAGCGCGGACGCTGCCGTGATCCGACCGCCGCGCCGCAGATGCTCCAACGTGTCGACGTAGAAGAAGGTTCGGGTGCGCGCCGCTGCGGCGGTCGCGGCGGCGCTGACCTCGGCCAGGTCACCCCCGGTGGCCGCCACCGTCGCCGCAGCGAGCGCCGGGAAGCCGAGCCCCATGCCGGTCGAGCCGCTGTCCACCACCGCGACCCGGTCCGGGCCGGTCTGCCGGGCGGCCAGTTCGGCGGCCGCGACCGTGCCGGACAGCCCGGCCGACAGGTGCACCGACACGACCCCGGAGCTACCGGCACCCAGCAGTCGCCGGTACGTCTCGGCGAACTGCTCGGGCGCGGGTCGCGAGGTGCTGACCGTCGACCGCCGCACGGTCAACGCGTGGGCCACCTCGGTCGGGGTCAGATCGAGGCCTTCCCGGCGTTCGACGCCGTCGACCAGCACGGTCAGCGGCACCACCGTGAGGTGGTGCCGCTGCGCCAGATCGGCCGGCAGGTAGGCGGTGGAGTCGGTCACGACCGCGACGGACATGCCGGCACGCTAGCTGATCGTCGGTAATCGTGCCGGGTCAGGCCACCGGTGGGGTCGGACCGGCTGTCGGATAAGCCGGCGATCAGGTCGGACCGGCTGCCGGGTCAGACCGGGGCGGGGATGTCCCGGGTGCTGCTCACCCCGACGTTGTGTGCCCGCAGTTGCCAGCCACGCGACTCGTCGTACCGCAGCTCGGTCCAGTGGCAGTTCTGCAGCGGCGCGACGGTACGCAGCACCGCGACCCCCCAGCCGAGCAGATGGCCACAGCCCTGCCGGGCCGCACCGCCGTGGGTGGCGACCACCACGGTCCCGCCCGGCGCCGCGTCAGCCGCGTCCTGCAACGCCTCCCCGACCCGTTTACCAAGGTCGTCGAGGCTCTCCACGGCACAGCCGGGCGACGGATCGCCGGCTCGCCAGCGGGCGTGCTCGGCGGGGAACCGTTCCGCGATGGTCGGCATGGTGAGCCCCTGCCAGAGCCCGTACTGCCGCTCCCGCAACCGGGGATCGGATCGGATCGGAAGGCCGGTGAGTGCCGCCAGGGCCGCTGCAGTGTCGGCGGCCCGCTGCAGGTCGCTGGCGACGATCGCGTTCGGTCGTAGCGCCGCGATCAGCGGCGCGGCGGCGGCGGCTTGGGTCCGGCCGAGGTCGTTGAGCGCGGTGTCGGTCTGGCCCTGCACCCGGTCGCCGGCGTTCCAGTCGGTGTTGCCGTGCCGCCAGACGATCAATCGGGTCACTCGGTGGCCCCGGCTTCGGCCTCGACCAGGTCGCGGTCGACGAACGGGATGACCGGACAGTCCTTCCAGAGCCGGTCGAGGGCGTAGAACTCGCGTTCCTCGGTGTGCTGGACGTGTACCACGATGTCGTTGAAGTCGAGCAGCACCCACCGGCCGGCACGGTCGCCTTCACGCCGGATCGGCTTGGCCTTGTCCGGCAGCCGGACCAGGCTCTCCTCGATGGCATCGACGACGGCCAGCACCTGGCGCTCGTTGGGCGCCGAGGCGAGCACGAAGGCGTCGGTGATCGCCATCCGGTCGGCCACGTCGATGACGACGATGTCCTGCGCCTTCTTGTCGGCGGCGGCCTGGGCGGCCGTCAGGGCCAGCTCCCGCGCGCGCTCTGAGGCGCTCATCGGATCACCTCGACAACACTCCTTCAGCTAGACAGCTTCGCTGCTCTAGCCTCTCACACTCGACCAGCCAGGAAATGCGGATATAACACCCAAATTATGACACCGAGGAGTCATCCCCCCGAAGATTCCGTCTCATACAGCCGACGTTTGGCGATGTACTGCACCACCCCGTCCGGCACGAGGTACCACAGCGGTTTGCCGGCAGCCACCCGCGCCCGGCACTCGGTCGACGAGATCGCCATCGCCGGCACCTCGACCAGGGACACCGTGTCGGCCGGCAGGTGTTCGGCGGACAACTCGAACCCAGGCCGGGTCACCCCGATGAAGTGGGCCAGCTCGAACATCGTATCTGTGTCCTTCCAGGACAGGATCTTCTCCAGGGCGTCCGCGCCGGTGATGAAGAACAGCTGCGCCTTCGGCCCGTACACCGAGTGCAGGTCGCGCAACGTGTCGACGGTGTACGTCGGGCCGGGCCGGTCGATGTCCGCCCGGCTCACCTGGAACGTCGGGTTCGACGCGGTCGCGATCACGGTCATCAGATACCGGTCCTCGGCCGGAGTGACGGTCAGCCCGGCCTTCTCCCACGGATCCCCGGTCGGCACGAATACCACCTCGTCGAGCGCGAAACGCTCGGCCACCTCGCTCGCCGCGACCAGGTGACCCTGGTGGATCGGATCGAAGGTGCCGCCCATGATGCCGACCCGACGGATGCCATCGTCCATCGACGAATCGTATGCCGATGATCCACCCACCCGGGCTGTCGCGTGGCGTAGGCAACACTTTCGGGGGGCTGCTCCCGCTTTGCGCCTACGGCGATCCCCGCCTACGCGGGTCCTGCACCGGCACCGGCTGCGTACCGACGTCGGGCGGCCAACGCCCGGTCCAGTTCGTCGGTGGCGTCGGTTACCACCCGGCGCAGCCCGGCGGTGAGATCGTCGCGGGCCAGCATCGCGGTCGCCGCCGCCCGGGTCCGCTCGCTCACCGCGAACTGTGGAAAGGCCGATTCCGCCACCCGGTCGGCGAGCCACGCCGTACGGCGCCGGGTCGCCGCCGGCAGATCGGCGAAGTACCGGTCGACGTACGGCGCCGTCAGCTCGGTCTGTTCCGGCTGCCAGAACCCTTCCGCGTACGCCTCGACGAGACGGTTGGACAGCCTGGTATCGGTCACGATCGTCTGCCAGGCACGCTCCTTGGCGGCCGGGTCCGGCACCGCCGCACGGCACTTCGCGGCCCACTGCTCACCGGCCGCGCTGCGGTCCCGGCCGGCCTCGTCGTCGATCTCGGTCACGCCGACACCGCCGCACGCTGCCAGCCGGTAGAGCAGCAGCCAGCGCAGGTCGGCGTCGACCGCCAACCCGGCCGGCACCACCCGCCCCGTCAACCACCCGCGCAACCAGTCCACGTCCCCGCTGGCGGTGATCGCCCCCCGGGCAGCGGCCAACTGGACCGACGTTCCGGGCCCGGCCACGGCCAGCAGCCGGGCGCAGGCGGCACCGAGCCGGGATCGCAGCACCGGACGGTCCACCGGATGCGCGTACCGGTCGATCACCGACCGGCTCAGCCGCAGCACGTCCCCGATGACCACCACCACGGTCTCGGTCGGCAGGGTCAGCTCGATCAGCGCCGCCAGGTCGGCGACCGGCTGCTGCGCGTCACGTACCGCGTCCAGGGTCGCGGTCCACGACACCGCCCGGGCCAGCGGTTCGGTCATTCCGGGCAGCATCGCCGGCAGCGCGGCCGCCGACGCCGGGTCGAACCGTGCCTTGGCGTACGTAAGGTCACCGTCGTTGACCAGCAGCAGGTCGGCCGCCGGCTCACCGACCAGCGCCGGCACCAGGGTCCGCCCGCCGTCGACGTCCGGGGCCAGGTCCACCGCCAGCCAGCGCCGCCGCACCGACACTCGCCGGTCCCCGGTCGCCTCGGCGTCGAACAACCCCAGCCCGATCCGGTGCGGACGCAGCACCGGATGGCGCTGCGGTGCGGTCTGGATCAGGGCGACCTCCCGGTATCGACCGGCCTCGTCGACGACCGTCTCGGCCCGGATCGTGTTCACCTGCGCCTGCCGCAGCCACCGTTCCGCCCAGCCGGACAGGTCCCGGCCGCTCGCCGCAGTCAACGCGTCGAGCAGGTCGGCCAGCGTGGCGTTGCCGAACCGGTGGGCGGCGAAATGCGCCCGCAGCCCGGCCAGCAACGGCTCGTCGCCCAGCCAGGCCACCAACTGGCGCAGCACCGACGCGCCCTTGGCGTACGAGATGCCGTCGAAGTTGAGCAACGCCCGCTCGGCGTCGGCGACCTCCTCCGGCGCCACCGGATGGGTCGACGGGCGCTGGTCCGCGGCGTACCCCCAGGATTTGTAGAGGATGCCGAAAGTCGTCCAGGCGTCGGTGAACCGGGTCGCCTCGGCGGTCACCCGCACCCCGAGGTACTCGGCGAACGACTCGTTCAGCCACAGGTCGTCCCACCACCGCATGGTGACCAGGTCGCCGAACCACATGTGGGCCATCTCGTGAGCGATGGTGGTGGCCCGCCGCTCGCGTTCGCTGTCGGTGACCGCCGATCGGAAGATGTGGTCGTCGCGGAAGGTCACCAGGCCCGGGTTCTCCATCGCGCCGGCGTTGAACTCGGGCACGAACGCCTGACCGTAGCCGCCGAACGGATACCGCACGTCGAACAGCTCGTGGAACCGGTCCAGGCACTGCCGGGTGATCGTGAAGATCTCCTCGGCATCGACGTCCAGGTGCGGGCCGAGCGAACGCCGGCAGTACAGCGCCAGCGGGACGCCGTCGTGCTCGGCGTGGCGGGCGTGGTACGGCCCGGCGATCAGGGTCACGAGGTACGTCGCCAGCGGCACCGTTGGCGCGAACTCCCAGCGCCCGTCCACCGGCGCGCCGACCGGCTGGCCGTTGCCGGCCACCGTCCACTGCGGCGGCGCGGTGACCCGTAGCCGTACGGGTGCCTTCAGGTCTGGCTGGTCGAAGCAGGCGAAGATGCGCGGCGCGTCGTCCAGGAACGACATGGCATACAGGTACGTCTCACCGTCGGCCGGGTCGACGAAGCGGTGCAGCCCCTGCCCAGAGTTGGAGTACGCCATCCGCGCCTCGACGGTCAGCGTGTTACGCCCGGCGAGCCCGGTCAGCGGCACCCGGTTGTCGTCGAGGCCCGCCGGATCCAGGTCGACGTCGTTGAGCCGTACCCGGGTCAGTTTCGCCGGGGCGACCTCGACGAACGTCGCGGCTCCCGGCGCGGCCCGGAACTCGATCACGCTGGTCGAACCGAACTCGGTGTCACCGATGGTCAGGTCGAGGTCGATCGTGTACGACTCGACGGTGATCGCCTCGGCGCGCTCGGCCGCCTCGACGCGGGTCAGGCTCGGCATCAGACCATCCTGCCGCACCCGCCCGGGGCGGCGGGCGTTAACCTGTGCCGGTAACCGGGCGTGTACCGCCCGACAGGTCCCGCGTGTGTTCCCCAGTATGTGTTTCCAGTATCGAAGGAGTCGACGATGGCGCAGCACCCCAAGGGCGATTTCGACCTGTCGCGGGCGGTGTGGCAGCGGGCCGAGGGCGACGCGTCCGAGGGCGCAGTCGAGATCGCGTTCGTCGACGACCTGATCGGGATGCGTAACTCGGCCGAGCCGGACGGTCCGATCCTGGTCTTCACCCAGGCCGAGTGGGACGCGTTCGTCGCCGGCGCCCAGGACGGCGAGTTCGACCTGGATTGACTCGACGGTTGCGACGGCCCGGGGCAGGAGCGCGGTCAGCCGCCACTGTGCGGCCGCTTTGTCGCCAGCCGAGTCAGCCGACCTGATCGCACAGGTGGCCAAGAGCATCGGCTAACCGGGAGTGCGTGACAGTGGACCACATTGAGTTGGTCAGGGCCCACGGGTAGTCAGCTTCGCTGAGTCGTTCCGCTGGATGGTCGCCGAGTATCTGGGACCGGTCCGCCGGGCCGGGCAGGGCCTGCGGCGCTCAGATCGTAACGACGGCGAGTGCTTCCCCTGCTCGATGGCGATGACGGTCTGTCGGGGCACGCCGAGCCGTTTGGCCAGCTCGGCCTGGGTCATCTCACCGTTGGCGAACCGTAGGGCGGCCCGGATCGAATTGGTCACCCTGGTCGGTCTGCCCACCTGTCACCACCCCCGGCGATACGCGACGATCTTGACGATCGCGCCGACCGACATCGACACCACGAACACCGCGTAGATGGCGTTGGCGATCCAGAAGAGGTCGAGCTCGGCCAGGGTCAGCCCGAGCGGCAGTACCATCCCGGTCGAGAGGATCAGCCCGGCGACGTAGTCGCCCCGGCGGTTGATGTCCTTGTCGCGGACGTCGATCTGGTACGTCTCGCTGGGTGCCGCCATCTCCACCACGATCCGTACCACCATCGCCGCGACGATGGCGACAATCTTTGACACTCCTGGACTGAGAGACACCGGCTGCAGCAGGCGGGTCGGGCCAGGACTACAGCGCGTCGTCGAGCAGGATGCGCCGCTGGTCGGTCGGCGTCACCAGGTGTACGCCGAGCAGCCGCACGCCGGCCTGCCCGCACACGTGGTACGCGGTGTGGAACCAGAGCCGGTCCGGGTCGCCGACCGCGCTCGAACCGGACCGGGTGAGCACCACCAGCATCGAGCCGTCACCCGCCCGCTCCGCGAGCGCGTTGGCGAAGATCCCGACCGCCTGGGCGCAGTCGTCCGGGTCGAGCCGCGCCGGCAGGTCGTCGACCGGACAGTGGACCTGAACGCGGTCCTCCTCGTCACAGAGAACGAACCGCACCCCGCGCCGACCCCGCTCCCACCGCTCAATCGCCGCAGCGAGATGAGCATCGATAGCCTCGGGGCTGTCCAGAACCGGCGAATCGCTCATGACCCGACATCGTCCACCATTCGCCCGGGATCGGCCACCCCGTCCGCTTCGCCGGGCAGCATGAGCCAGGACGGTCAGGCCGCAGCGACCGGAATCCGCTTTTCAAAGCAGACGCTGTACGGATTGCCGACGTACTCGCCGTAAACCGGGATCCGGGCGTAGCCTGCCGACGCGTACAGGTGCAGCGCCACCGGCAGGTAGCTGCCGGTCTCCAGTCGGAAGACGGTGTGCCCGGCCGCGTACGCCGACTCCTCCAGCGCGGTCAGCAAGTGCCGTGCGATCCCCCGGCCCCGGTAGGCCAGCCGTACGTACACATGTCTGATCTCGGCGGTCTGCGCGTCCAGCGCCTGGACGGCACCACAGGCGACCGCCCGCCCGTCCAGCACGCACACCAGATACCGGGCGTCGTCGTGCACCGGGAACCCGACCGGGTCGACCGGTCGGCCGGCACGCTCCGCCTCAGCCAGCTCGCGCTGCTGGGTCATGATCAGGGCGGCGACCTCCGGGTCGGTAGGCAGACGGCGCTCGATCAACACTCAGTCACAATAGACAAGACGCGTTTCCCGAAGGTTTCGTCCAGTTGGCCGGGATCAGGCCTGATTCCGACAACCCGACGTTCACCTGCCACCCACCCACTTGGTAACAGTCAGTTACCTCGATACGTCCGGGTCGTCCTCGACCGGCCGCTGCCGGCGGGCCGTGCGGTCCGCCAGCCGCTGCGCGGCGCTGGCCCGGCTCGACTGCTCCTCCAGCCGGACGTCTGTGCCACGGGAGCTCGGCACATACTCGACGTCAGCGAAGTGGCTCGGCTGCCAGTCGAACTCCCACGAGCCAATTCGCACCAACGCACCCGGCTCGGCGCCCGCCTTGGCCAACGCGTCCTCCACGCCCAGCCGGGCCAGCCGATCGGCGAGGAAGCCGACCGCCTCGTCGTTGTCGAAGTTGGTCTGCCGTACCCAGCGTTCCGGGCGGGATCCCCGGACCCGGTACCCGCCGTCGGCGGCCGGCTCGACGGTGAATCCGGCGTCGTCGACGGCCGCCGGCCGCAGCACGATCCGAGTCGGCTCCAGCTCCGGGGCGGCCGCACGAGCGGCGGCGACCAGTTCCGCCAGTGCGTAGGTCAGCTCCCGCAGCCCTTCCCGGGTCGCCGTACTGACCTCGAACGCCCGCAGCCCGCGCGCCGTCAGGTCGTCTCGGACCAGCTCGGCCATCGCCCTGCCGTCCGGTACGTCGATCTTGTTCAGCACCACCAGCCGTGGACGGTCCGCCAGACCGCCGTACGCGGCCAGCTCCGCCTCGATCGCGTCGATGTCGGCCAGCGGGTCCCGCCCAGGTTCCAGAGTCGCCGTGTCGACCACATGGGCCAGCACGGCACACCGCTCGATGTGCCGCAGGAACTCCAGACCGAGGCCCTTGCCGGTGGCCGCACCGGGAATGAGCCCGGGTACGTCGGCGACGGTGAAGGTGTGCTCGTCGGCCCGGACCACCCCGAGGTTGGGCACCAGTGTGGTGAACGGGTAGTCAGCGATCCTCGGCCGCGCCGCCGAGATCACCGAGATCAGCGACGACTTGCCGGCCGAGGGAAAACCGACCAGACCCACGTCGGCGACGCTCTTGAGCTCCAGTACGACGTCAAGCTGCTCGCCCGGCTCGCCCAACTCAGCGAAGCCAGGGGCCTTGCGCCGGGCGCTGGCCAACGCGGCGTTGCCCCGGCCGCCCCGGCCACCCCGGGCGATCTCCAGGCTGGTGCCGGCGCCGACCAGATCGGCCAGCACTTCGCCGTCGAGACCCTGCACACTCGTCCCGTTCGGCACCTTGAGCACCAGATCGGCACCTTTGGCACCGTCCCGGTTGCCGCCCGCACCGCCCTTGCCGTTCTCCGCCTTGGCGTGCGGCCGGAAGTGGAAATCGAGCAGGGTGTGCACCTGCGGGTCGACGACCAGGGTGACGCTGCCGCCATGCCCGCCGTTGCCGCCGTCCGGTCCACCGAACGGCTTGAACTTCTCGCGGTGGATCGAGACGCAGCCGTGCCCACCGTTGCCCGCCAGCACATGCAGTACAACCCGGTCGACGAAGGTCGTCACGGCCCTATCCTCTCCACTGCCGCCGGAGGGACCGGCGGACACGACAGAGCGGGCTGGGACCTCTGGTCCGCAGCCCGCTCGTCAGGTTGCTCGACAAGCGTCAGCCAGCAACGCCAGGGCGCCTGCCGGCGGCGGCGCTGTACGGCAGATGCTACTGCGCCGGCGGCACGATGTTTACCGTCTTGCGACCGCGCTTGGTGCCGAACTGCACCGAGCCGGTGGCCAGCGCGAACAGCGTGTCGTCGCCGCCCCGGCCAACCAGGTCACCCGGGTGGAACTTGGTGCCGCGCTGACGGATCAGGATCTCGCCGGCACTGACGACCTGACCACCGAACCGCTTCACACCGAGACGCTTGGCCTCGGAGTCACGGCCGTTCCGCGAGCTGGACGCGCCCTTTTTGTGAGCCATGGCTGGTGCCTACTTCCCGTTCGAGATGCCGGTCACCTTGACCTGGGTCAGCGGCTGACGGTGACCCTGGCGCTTGTGGTAGCCGGTCTTGTTCTTGAACTTGTGGATCCGAATCTTCGGACCCTTGGTCTGCGCGGCGATCTCGCCGGTCACAGCGACCTGGGCAAGCTTGGTCGCGTCGGTCACCAGGTCGTCGCCATCGACGAGGAGCACCGCGGGAAGCGTCACCGCGTCACCGGGGGCGCCGGTGATCTTCTCGACCTCGATCACGTCGCCCTCGGCGACCTTGTACTGCTTGCCGCCGGTCTTGACGATCGCGTACATCGGACGCGGACTCCTGTCGTTTGTCGCTGGCGGATGGTGTTCGTGGCAGCTCGGTGGACCGTCGGCTACGCCGTAGGGAACGGACGCGGCGGTCTCGGACTGAGCAGTCACGGGCACGCGGGAACCTGGCGCACCGGGTGCGCCACCGGCAAGGGTACGCCATGCCGGTGGCAACCCTCAAATCGACCCCGGTCAGGGATGGGTCCGGCGGCGGGTGCCCCCGCTGCGACGGACCCGCCGCCGACCGCCGGCGGCGTGGTCGGCCGCGGACGCGTCCTGGTCATCGTCGTCATCGGCGAGGTCGGGATCGTCCGCCCCGGCCAGGCGGACCGGTGCCGCGCCGTTGCCGTTCTCGACCACCGGATCCACCTCGTAGCGGGACAGGTCGTAGCCCATCGTCTCGTCCTCGTCCTCCGCGGTCGGATCGACCAGCGGTTGCGCTGCCGCGACGGGAACTTTGATCACGCCGGTGGTGATCGGGGCAGCCTCGGCCTCGGCCGCAGCCTCGGCGACGCCGACGACCACCACGTCGGCCGGCTCATCCGGCTGGTCCGCCCCGGTCACAGCCGTTACCTCAGGGGTACCCGTGACGTCAGGCGCCGGGGAGGTGTCGTCCGCCGGTTGATTGGCCTTGCGGCCCCGGCGGCGACCGCCGCCGGCCGTCGCACCACCCGTACCGCCACCGCTGGCCGGAGCTGCGGCGACCGCCTTCGCCCGGTCCCCGGCCCCGGTCCCGCCCGACGAACGCGGCTTCTCCGGCACCGGCTCGGTGTGAATGATCAGCCCGCGGCCCTTGCAGCAGTCACAGGTCTCGCTGAACGCCTCCAGCAACCCGGCACCAATCCGCTTACGGGTCATCTGCACCAGACCCAGCGACGTGATCTCGGTGACCTGGTGCTTGGTGCGGTCCCGGCCCAGGCACTCGGTCAGCCGACGCAGCACCAGTTCCCGGTTCGACTCCAACACCATGTCGATGAAGTCGATCACCACGATGCCGCCGATGTCGCGCAGCCGTAGCTGGCGGACGATCTCCTCGGCTGCCTCCAGGTTGTTACGGGTGACCGTCTCCTCCAGGTTTCCGCCGGCGCCGGTGTACTTGCCGGTGTTCACGTCGATGACGGTCATCGCCTCGGTCCGGTCAATCACCAGGTGACCACCGGACGGCAGGAACACCTTGCGGTCCAGGCCCTTGAGGATCTGCTCGTCGATGCGCCGCTCGGCGAACACGTCCGCCACCGCAGCGTGCCGGCGCAGCCGAGCCAGCAGGTCCGGCGAGACGTGCGCGAGGTAGGACTCCACCATCTCGTACGCGGTGTCACCCTGCACGACCAGTTCGCGGAAGTCTTCGTTGAACAGGTCCCGGACCACCCTGATGACCAGGTCCGGCTCCTCGTAGAGCAGCGTCGGTGCGCCACCGGAACCCGCCTTTGCCTGGATGTCCTCCCACTGTGCCTGCAGTCGCTTGACGTCGCGGGACAGCTCGTCCTCGCTGGCGCCTTCGGCCGCGGTCCGCACGATGACCCCGGCGCCGTCGGGCACCAACTTTTTGAGGATGTCCCGGAGCCGCTTGCGTTCGGTGTCCGGCAGTTTGCGGCTGATCCCGGAGGCGTTGCCGTTCGGCACGTACACCAGATGCCGGCCGGAGAGCGCGACGTGACTGGTGAGCCGAGCGCCCTTGTGCCCGATCGGGTCCTTGGTGACCTGCACCAGCACCGAGTCACCGGAACGCAGCGCCTGCTCGATGGACCGGGACCGACCTTCCAGGCCGGTGGCGTCCCAGTTGACCTCACCGGCGTACAGCACCGCGTTGCGGCCACGCCCCACGTCAACGAAGGCGGCCTCCATGCTCGGCAGCACGTTCTGCACCTTGCCGAGGTAGACGTTGCCGGCCATGGTGCCCGACGAGGCCCGGGTGACGTAATGCTCGACCAGGACGCCGTCCTCCAGCACGGCGATCTGGGTCCGGTCACCGCGCTGGCGCACCACCATGTCCCGGTCGACGGCCTCCCGCCGGGCCAGGAACTCCGATTCACTGAGGATAGGCGGACGGGTCCGCCGCTGCTCACGACCGTCCCGACGGCGCTGCCGCTTGGCTTCCAAGCGGGTCGACCCAGTGACGCCCTGCACCTCGTCAACGGTCTTGCGCGGTTCACGGATCTTGACGACGGTCGGCACACCGTCCTCGGCGCCGGACTCGGCGTCGCCGGAGCCACGTCGGCGGCGCCGACGCCGCCGACGGGTCGTGGAGTCGCCGTCGGCGTCGGCGTCGGCGTCGTCGGCCGATCCCGCGTCAGCGGGCGCCTCGGTCTCGTCGCCGGTGTCGGCGTCGTCCTCCTCCGCGCCGCCCTTGCCGCGGCCCCGGCCCCGGCGGCCACGGCGCCGGCGGCGCCGGCCGGCAGGCGTGTCGTCGTCATCGTCGTCCGCGTCGGTGTCGGTGGTCGCCGCAGCGGGCTGCTCCTGCGGCGCCTCGGCTGCTTCGGTGACGGCCTCGGCCGTCGGCTCGCCGTCGGCGCTACGCCGGCCCCGCCGTCGGCGCCGCACCGGCTCGTCCTCGCCGGCCGCCTCAGCACCGTCGACGGCCCGGACAGCGGCCTCCGCTGCCGCCGGCTGGCCGGCGTCGGTGGCGACCGGCGGGCTTTTCGGATCGGGCGCCATGAACAGTACGACCGGTGGGCCGGCTGCCGCTCTGCGGCGGCGGGAAGGCGGCGCGGCGTCCGGCGCCGCAGCCGCGCCGTCGGTCGCCGAGCCGGGCTGGTCCACGGCGGCACCCGGTTCCGCGTCGGAGGCGGCGGTGGCCAGCGGCTCGGCTACCGGCGTCGCGGGACCGGCCGGCGGCGATGTGGCCAGTTGGGCAGCGGCTGCTCCCGGGGCGGGTTCACTCTCCTCGGCCGGCACCACGACGGCCGGCTCGGCCGCCTTCTTCCGCCGGGTCCGAGTGGTCTTCTTGACGGCCGGCTCGGCCGGCTCGGCCGGCTCCGCAGCGGAGTCGGCCGGCGGGCCGGCGTTGTCGGCCGGGCCACCCGTACCGGTGGTATCCGCGCCGGTGGTGTCCGCTGCCGTCGAACGGCGACGGCGGGTCCGCGACACCGCAGCCGGTTCACCGGTGGCTGGTGCCGGATCGGCCGAACCGCCGGTCGCGGCCGTATCGCCGCCGGTGGCCTCCGCCGCCGGCTCGGCGGCCGCCGCTGCGGCCTTGCTGGTCCGCCGCCGCGTCGTACGGGCGGTCGTGGATCGGGTCACATCAGCGGTGGCGCCGGCCGGTTCGGTACCGGTCCGGTCCCCGCCCTCGGGCTCGTTTTCGAGCATTGGACGTTCTCCAGTTCTGGCCGCCCCGGGCGCGGGTGAGCGCTGCCACGCAGGGTTGCCGCAAAAAGTGATCCGGCGGACGCGCCGCTGAGCTTCCGGCCCGGTGGGGCGAAAGACCCGGAGGCAGACCGCCGAAGTCTGGCTTACTGAGCGCCGGCCGGAACACGGCTGGCGTTCACCGATGGCTGCCCAGCTCGATCCGCCTCCAACGGATCGACGATCTCCCCCTGCGCGGTCAGTGTTCCCTGCGCTAGCCGGGTCACTCGGGGCGGCACCGGCGGCTCCAGGTCGGCCATGACGCGCAGGCCGGAGAGGACGTCATCGGGTCGTACCGACGGGGTGACCTGCCGGACGACTAGGTCGAGTATCGCACACGGCACCGAGCTGACCTCGGAAGGTAGGCCGCTGCCCGGACCGGCACCTGGTCCGTCGGTGTTGTCGGACCGGTCGACGACCAGAATCCGCACCACTGCGGCACGGGCGTCGAAGGTCCGTCGGCCCTGCTTGGTCAACCGCTCCACCAGCACCTCCTCGGCGGCGGCGAACGTCGCCACCGCCCGGCCGGCCGACTCCGGATCGACCTCGGGCAGCTCGATCCGCCACCGCGACGCGTCGATCCGGTCGGCCAGGCTGCCGCCGGTCGCCTCGACCGCCTCCAGCACGTCGAGACCGGACGACAGCGCGGCGTCGAGCGCCACCCGCAGCCGGTCGGGATCGACCTGCTGCTGCAGACCGATCTCCAAGTACTCGGCCTCGCTGGCGACACCGGTCGGGGCCGCGCTCGCGTAGGAGATCTTGGGGTGCGGGGTGAATCCCTGAGAGAAGGCGACCGGGACACCGCCCCGACGCAATGCCCGTTCAAACGCCCGGGCGAAGTCGCGGTGCGAGGTGAACCGCAGCGGGCCGCGCTTGGCGTACCGGATCCGGATCCGTTGCACGACCGGTGCCTGGCCGCCTGCCGGTTGTGGCTTCCTGCTGATCGTGATGCTCCTCGGAAGGGGTAGGGAACGTCGTCATCTTCACCCGGATGGGTGCGGCGCGCCAGTCAGCCCGCTGTCGGGGTCCGCAGGCCGGTGTTGACCGGCGTCAGCGGCAGCAGCTTCTGCCCAGTCGGACCGATCTGGATCTCAGTATCCATTGACGGACAGACACCGCAGTCGAAACAGGGCGTCCACCGGCAGTCATCCTGCTCGTACTCGCCCAACGCGTCCTGCCAGTCTTGCCAGAGCCAGTCCTTGTCCAGCCCGGAGTCCAGGTGATCCCAGGGCAGCACCTCGGTGGCGTCCCGGTCGCGGACCGTGAACCAGTCCAGGTCGATCCCGTACGCTGGCAGCGTGTCAGCGGCCGCGTCGACCCACCGCTGGTACGAGAAGTGCTCGCTCCAGCCGTCGAACCGGCCACCGGACTCCCAGACCCGGCGGATCACCGCGCCGACCCGCCGGTCACCGCGCGACAGCAGCCCTTCGATCAGCGACGGCTCACCATCGTGGTAGCGGTAGCCGATTGCCCGGCCAAGTGACCGGTCGGCGTTGATCGCCTGTTTGAGCAGCCGCAGCCGGTTGTCGATTACCTCCGGGCGCTGCATCGACGCCCACTGGAACGGGGTGTGCGGTTTGGGCACGAACCCACCGATCGACACGGTGCAACGGATGTCCTTGGAGCCGGTCGCCGCCCGGCCCGCCTTGATCACCTCGTGGGCGAGCCGGGCGATCTGCAACACGTCTTCGTCGGTCTCGGTGGGCAGCCCGCACATGAAGTAGAGCTTCACCTGACGCCAGCCGTTGGTGTACGCGGTCACCACCGTGCGGATCAGGTCCTCCTCCGAGACCATCTTGTTGATCACCCGGCGGATCCGTTCCGAGCCGCCCTCCGGGGCGAAGGTCAGCCCGGTACGCCGACCGTTGCGGGACAGCTCCTGCGCGAGCTCGATGTTGAACGCATCGACCCGTGTCGACGGCAACGACAGCGACACGTTGGTGCCCGCGTACTGCTCGGCCAGGCCGGAGCACATGTCGCCGATCTCCGAGTGGTCGGCCGAGGACAGCGACAACAGACCGACCTCGTGGAAACCGGAGTACTCCAGGCCGTCGGCGACCATCTGCCCGACCGTGGTGATGGACCGTTCCCGCACCGGACGGGTGATCATGCCAGCCTGGCAGAACCGGCAACCGCGCGTACAGCCGCGGAAGATCTCCACCGCGTAGCGTTCGTGGACCGTCTCGGCCAGCGGCACGATCGGCTTCTTCGGGTACGGCCAGGCGTCCAGGTCCATGGTGGTGCGCTTGTGCACCCGGAACGGCACATCCGCCCGGTTCGGCACCACCCGCTGAATCCGGCCGTCCGGCAGGTAGTCCACGTCGTAGAAGCGCGGCACGTAGATGCTCTCCGTACGGGCCAGCCGCAGCAGCAGCTCATCGCGCCCGCCCGGCGACCCTTCGGCCTTCCACTGCCGGACAATGCCGGTGATTTCCAGGACGGCCTCCTCGCCGTCGCCGAGCACCGCCGCGTCGATGAAGTCGGCGATCGGCTCCGGGTTGAACGCGGCGTGCCCACCGGCCAGCACCACCGGGTGTGAGTCGTCCCGGTCGGCGGCGGACAGCGGGATCCCGGCCAGGTCGATCGCGGTCAGCAGGTTCGTGTAGCCCAGCTCGGTGGCGAACGAGACACCGAAAACGTCGAAGTCGCCGACCGGCCGGTGCGCGTCGACGGTGAACTGCGGCACCCCGTGCGCCCGCATCAGCCGTTCCAGGTCCGGCCACACCGCGTAGGTCCGTTCGGCCAGCACATCGGGCTGCTCGTTGAGTACCTCGTACAGGATCTGCACGCCCTGGTTCGGCAGGCCGACCTCGTAGGCGTCCGGGTACATCAGCGCCCAACGCACCGCCGCGGCGTCCCAGTCCTTGGCCACCGCGCCGAGCTCGCCGCCGACATACTGGATCGGCTTGCTGACCTGAGGCAGCAGCGGCTCCAACCGGGGCCAGACCGACCTGGCCGTCGGGCCACCCACGGTCGCCGTCGGGGCAGCGCCTGCCGGGACACCCATCAAACCTCCTCCAAACCGCATCGGACACCGGATCAACCACCCAGAGTACGCGGGCGGAGCGGGCGTGCTGGCCGCACGGTACTAACCTCGAACGGGTCCGAGAGGAGATGCATCTGCGATGCGGCAGCCGCAACCGGATGAAGGTCCGATCACGGACCAGCCGGCCGGGGCGGGCGGGTCCGACCCGGCCACGTCACCGGCCCCGTGGCGGGGCTCGGCAGCGGTGCCGCCACCGCGGCCGCACCAGCGCTGGTGGCAGCGGGACGCCCCCCGGACGGAGCAACCACCACCCCGTGACCCCACCCTGCAGCTACCACCCGACGGGTTCGCCGAGGACGATCCGGCGACCCGCACCCCGGTCGACCCGTGGGCCGCCGCCGACCCCTGGCCGGCAGGTCAGTCGACCGGTCCACCCGACGAATGGCCCGGTGCCGGGGCGCCGACACCGGAACCGATGGCCTTCCCCCCGCCGGTGTCCCCACCCGCGCCCTCCTCGCCCCCGGACCCGCCGCCACCACCGGTCGCCGGCCCGCACCCACCACCACCGGTCGCCGGCCCGCACCCACCGAACCCGAGCCGGCTCCCGGTGACCCGACCGCCAGTCACCGGGCCGCCGGCGCCGACCGGGAAGGCGGCCCGTCGGCAGCGCCGACAACAACGCCGACGACGCTGGCCCTGGAAGACGACGCTGTTCACCCTGCTCACCGTCGCCTGCTGCTGTGGCTGCCCGGCCTACTACGGCAAGCCACTGTGGGACCAGTACCCGGCGAACGCCGCGCTCCCCGGGCAGGTCGCCGACCTGCGACTCAGCGACGACGGTTCCAGCCAGGAGACGGTCACCCGGTTGGAAGGTGAGATGCGCACCGCCCATCTGCTGGCCGAGGACACCTTCGCCGGGGTCTACCGGGACGGCAACGGCAAGCTCGTGGTGCTGTACGGCATCACCGGCTTCCGGATGACGCCAGGCAGCGACCTGGACAGCGAGGTCGGCCGGATCAGCGACGCGTACCAGATGGATGCCGTCGAGACGTTCGAGACCGGCGCCCGGGGCACCCACCTGAGCTGTGGAACCGGCGTCTCCGACGGCGACGACGTGGTGGTCTGCGCCTGGGCCGACCACGGCAGCCTCGGCACCGCGCTGTTCACCCGCCGGTCGGTCGAGGAGAGCGCGACGTTGACCGGGCAACTACGCGCCCAGGTGATCAGCCGGGAGTGACCCGGGAGCGGCTCAGCCGGCGGCGTCGCCGTTGCCGCTGCCCGGCTGGCCGTCGCCGGTCCTGGCCCCACCGGCGGTACGCGGTGGCGCGTACCGGGGCACGTACTCCTGGCCGGTGAGCTGCTGAATCTCGCTCATCACCTCGTCGGTGATCCGGCGCATCTCGGAGCGGTCATCGCCGCGTCCGGTGAAGTCGAGCGGCTTGCCGAACCGGACCGTGACCGCGCCCCGGCTCAGCTTCGGCCAGAGCGACCCGATCGGCTGGACCTGCGCGGTGCCGACGAACCCGACCGGGACGACCGGCACCCCGGCGGCCAGCGCCAGCCGGGCCACCCCGGTCCGGCCCCGGTACAGCCGCCCGTCCGGCGATCGGGTGCCCTCCGGGAAGACGGCCACCTGCCGGCCGGCCCGCAGCAGCGGGATCGCGCCGTCGAAGGCGCTCAGCGCCGCCCGCCCGCCGCCGCGTTCCACCCGGATCGCGCCGAGCCCGGTCACCAGGCCCTTGGTCAGCAGCCCACGGAATCCGGTGCCGTCGAAGTACTCGGCCTTGGCCCAGAACGCCACGTGCCGGGGCAGCACCGCGCCGAGGAAGTACTCGTCGGCGACGGACAGGTGGTTCGCGGCCAGGATCACTCCGCCGGTGGTGGGGACGTTCTCCCGCCCTTCCACCTTGGGCCGCCAGCCCAGCAGCAACGCTGGTCCGACAGTGACTTTGCCGATCGAATACAGCGGCGGCACGGATCCTCCGGCGACGGGACAGGCATGGGTGGGTCGGACAGACACGGTAACGGACGGGATCCCGCCCGGACCGGTCAGACCCGCTGCACCCGCACCGACACCGGCTCACCGTCGCCTACCTCACCGGCGAATCCACCTGCCGGACCGACGGCCGACGCACCGGACGGAACGAACGTCACCTCGTCGGCGAGCACCTCACCGGCGACGAAGTCCTGGTACGCCCGTACCGCCGCTGCCACCTCGGCCCCGGCGACCACCGTGACCCGGACCCGGTCGGTGATCCGCAGATCCGCCTCCCGCCGGGCCTGCTGGATCACCCGGACCAGGTCCCGGGCCAGCCCTTCGGCGGCCAGCTCCGGCGTGACGGTGGTGTCCAGCACCACCACCCCCTGCCCGGCCGGCAACGGTGCGGAATGCTCCGGGTCGGCGGCGACCAGCTTCAGCTCGTACTCCCCCTCGGCCAGCCGGACCCCGGCGGCGACCGGCGCGCCGTCGTCGCCCAGCGCCCAGTCACCGGACTTCACCGCCCGGATCACCGCCTGCACCTGGCCACCGACCCGGGGGCCGAGCACCCGCGGCACCACGGTCAGCACCTGCTGGCAGTGGTCGGCGACCGCGTCGGTGAACTCCACCGACTTGACGTTGACCTCGTCGGCGACCAGGTCGGCGAACGGCCGCAGTTGCGGCGCGGCGGCGCTGGCCACGGTCAGCCCTGGCAGCGGCAGCCGGACCCGCAGATTGCGGGCCTTGCGCAGCGACAGCCCGGCCGAGCAGACCTCGCGGACCGCGTCCATCGACGCGACCAGGTCGTGGTCGGCGGGGAACTCGCCGGCGGCCGGCCAGTCGGTCAGGTGCACCGACCGTTCACCGGTCAGCCCGCGCCAGATCTCCTCGCTGGTCAACGGCGCCAGTGGCGCCACCACCCGGGTGAGCGTCTCCAGCACCGTGTAGAGCGTGTCGAACGCGTCGGTGTCACCGGACCAGAACCGGTCCCGGGACCGGCGGACGTACCAGTTGGTCAACGCGTCGAGGTAGGTGCGCACACTGGCGCAGGCACCGGAGATGTCGTAGCCGTCCATCTGCCGGGTGGCCTCGTCGACCAGTTCACCGGTCTTGGCCAGCACGTACCGGTCGAGCAGGTGGGTGCTGTCGGTACGCCGGGTCGCGGTGTAGCCCTCCGCGTTGGCGTACAACGCGAAGAAGTACCAGACGTTCCACAGCGGCAACAGCACCTGCCGGACGGCGTCGCGGACGCCGCTCTCCACCACCGCCATGTCGCCGCCGCGCAGCACCGGCGAGGCCATCAGCATCCAGCGCATCGCGTCCGAGCCGTAGGTGTCGAACACCTCGTACACGTCCGGGTAGTTGCGCAGGCTCTTGCTCATCTTGCGCCCATCGGCGCCGAGCAGGATGCCGTGGCTGACGCAGTTGCGGAACGCCGGCCGGTCGAACAACGCGGTGGCCAGCACGTGCATGGTGTAGAACCAGCCCCGGGTCTGCCCGATGTACTCGACGATGAAGTCGCCCGGGTAGTGGTGCTCGAACCACTCCCGGTTCTCGAACGGGTAGTGCACCTGGGCGAACGGCATCGACCCGGACTCGAACCAGCAGTCGAGCACCTCCGGCACCCGGCGCATCGTGGACCGTCCGGTCGGGTCGTCCGGGTTGGGCCGGGTCAGCTCGTCGATACCGGGCCGGTGCAGGTCGGCCGGGCGTACGCCGAAGTCGCGTTCCAACTCGTCGAGCGAGCCGTAGACATCGACCCGCGGATAGGCCGGGTCGTCCGAGCGCCACACCGGGATCGGCGAGCCCCAGAACCGGTTCCGGCTGATCGACCAGTCCCGCGCTCCGGCCAGCCACTTGCCGAACGAGCCGTCCTTGACGTGCGTCGGCGTCCAGGAGATCTGCTGGTTCAGCTCCACCATCCGGTCCCGGAAGGTGGACACGGCCACGAACCACGACGACACCGCCTTGTAGACCAGCGGCGTGTCACAGCGCCAGCAGTGCGGGTACGAGTGGGTGTAAGTGTCGTGGCGCAGCAGCAGACCCCGGTCGCGCAGCTCACGGATGATCGGCTTGTTGGTGTCGAACACCTGCTCCCCCGCGTGCGGCGGGACCAGAGCAGTGAACCGGGTGTGGTCGTCCACGGTGACGATCGTCGGGATGCCGGCGGCGTTGCAGGTGTTCTGGTCGTCCTCACCGAACGCCGGGGCCAGGTGCACCACCCCGGTGCCGTCCTCGGTGGTGACGAAGTCGGCGCCGAGGACCTGGTAGGCGTTCGGGCCGGCCCGGTCGACCAGGTAGTCGAACAGCGGGGTGTAGCGGCGTCCGACCAGGTCGGCGCCGCGGACCGTGCCGACCCGCTCGAACCCGTCCAGTTCCTTGGCGTACGCCTCGAGGCGGGCCGCCCCGAGCAGGTACCGCTGCCCGTCGCGCCGCAGTACCGCGTACTCGATGTCCGGGCCGACGGCGAGGGCCAGGTTCGACGGCAGCGTCCACGGCGTGGTGGTCCACACCCCGATCCGTTCCGTCTCGCCACCGGGCTGCGCGGGCGCCAGCTCGAACCAGACGGTGACGGTCGGGTCCTGCCGGTCCCGGTAGACGTCGTCCATCCGGGTTTCGGTGTTGCTCAGCGGCGTTTCGCACCGCCAGCAGTAGGCCAGCACCCGGAAGCCCTCGTAGACCAGCCCCTTGTCGTACAGGGCCTTGAAGGCCCACATGACGCTCTCCATGTAGTCCAGGTCGAGCGTCTTGTAGTCGTTGACGAAGTCGACCCACCGGGCCTGCCGGGTGACGTAGCGCTCCCAGTCCTGGGTGTAGGTCAGCACCGAGCTGCGGCAGACATCGTTGAAGCGTTCCATGCCCAGCTCGACGATCTCCGCCTTGGTGGAGATGCCGAGCTGACGTTCGGCTTCGACCTCGGCGGGCAGCCCGTGGCAGTCCCAGCCGAAGCGGCGCTCGACCCGCCGGCCGCGCATCGTCTGGTAGCGCGGTACCACGTCCTTGACGTAGCCGGTGAACAGGTGGCCGTAGTGCGGCAGGCCGTTGGCGAACGGCGGGCCGTCGTAGAAGACGTACTCGTTGGCGCCGTCCGGACCCGGGTCGCGCTGGTCGACGCTGGCTTCGAAGGTCTTGTCCGCGGTCCAGTAGTCCAGGACGCGGCGCTCCACCTCGGGCAGGTCCGGACTGGCCGGCACGCCGGTGGCGGCGGGGTCGGTCATCGGGTACGCCATGGTGGTGCCCTCTCCTCGCACAGCTCACTGTCTCGTGGTCTGCGAGGACGAACCCGCCGGGCGGTCGCCGGCTGCTGCCGGACGTCGCCACGGTGGGCCGCGGTACCACCTCGCTTGGCGGTCGCCGAGGTGCGCGACCGCCCGCTCGTCGGCCGGCTGTGACGGGCCGGACCCGTCCGGTTCTACTGGGGCCGCCACTGCCTGGCAGTGGTGGCCGGTTCTTCCGGAGGCTCACCGGTGATGGCCGGGTCGTCGCCTTTGGGTTACCTTCGGTTCCGAGCGTATCCCACCCGTCGAGCCGGTTTCCGTCCGCCCGCCACTTCCGGGATCAGCGGGCGGACGGGGCCGGCAGGGTGGTCGACCAGAGCGAACGTCCGTCCCGGTCGCGCAGATGCACGGTGAACGCCCGGGACCCGCCGTCGACGAACACCTCGCCGTAGTGCTGGAAGCCCTCGGCCGGTGAGGTGTTGGCCCGCAGCGGGGCGTTGACGAACACCGCTTCCGGGCCGAACGTACCGTCGAGGGTGTTCGGGCCGAACGCCCCGGCGTGCGCCGGGCCGGAGACGAACTCCCAGAACGGGGTGAAGTCGGCCACCGCCGCCCGTGCCGGATCGTAGTGATGGGCGGCGGTGTAGTGCACGTCGGCGGTGAGGAAGACAATACCGGTGACGCCGGACCGGTGCGCCGCGTCGAGAATCTCGGCGAACTCCAGCTCCCGCCCGGCCGGCGCGCCACCGTCGCCCTGGGCGACCCCTTCCTGGGCCCCGCCACCGTCCGGCACGATCAGGCCGATCGGCAGGTCGCTGGCGATCACCTTCCAGGTGGCCGTCGACCGGGTCAGCTCGCGGATCAGCCACTGCCGTTGCTGGGTGCCGAGCAGGCCACGATGCGGGTCGGCGTACGTGTTGCCGTCGTTGGGGTCCTTGTAGGTGCGCATGTCGAGGACGAACACGTCCAGCAGCGGCCCGTAGCGGACCACCCGGTACAGCGGTCCGTCGTCCGGGGTCGGCAGCCACTCGTGAAACGCCTGCCAAGACCGCGCTGCCAGCACGTCGACCCGGGTCTCGGTGTAACGCGGGTCGGTAAGGATCTCGCCGGGATACCAGTTGTTGGTTACCTCGTGGTCGTCCCACTGGTTGAGTTGCGGCACCTCGGCGGCGAACGCCCGCAGGTGCGCGTCGAGCAGGTTGTAGGCGAACTGACCACGGAACTCGGGGAGCGTCTCGGCGACCTTGGACTTCTCCGGGGTCACCAGGTTGCGCCACACCCGCCCGTCCGGCAGCGTCACCGTCTCAGCGAGCGGGTTGTCGGCGTACACCGTGTCGCCGCTGCACAGGAAGAAGTCCGGCCGGCCACGCCGCATCGCCTCGAAGATCCGCATCCCGCCGAAGTCGTCGCTGATCCCCCATCCCTGACCGGCGATGTCCCCGGTCCAGACGAATCGCACGTCGTCGACCCGCCCGCCGGTTCCGCCGACCGGCCGGCCTCGGTGTCCGTGGTGGCCACCGGCGCGGGGTGCGGTGCGCAGCGAACCGGTCAACGGTTCACTGACCAGGCCGGGACGGTGCAGGCTCTCCACCCGCACCCGGTAGTGCAGCCGCTCGCCGGCGGGCAGGCCACGCAGCCGCACCTTGCCGGTGAAGTCGCCCCGGTCGTCGAGCACCGGGCCGCGTACCCGTCGGGCGTCGCGCAGGTCGGGCCGGCGGCCGACCTCGACGATCAGCCGGCCGACCCGGTCGGCGCGGGTCCAGACGACGGCCTCGCCGGGGCCGACCACGCCGCTCTGCACTCCGTGGGTGAGCACCGGCCGGCCGGTGGGGTGCCAGGCTGGTGCCGCGGGCCGGCCGGACGCGAGGTCCGCGCCAGCGGCCGCACCGGCTCCACCGAGCAGCGCGCCGCCGGCGAGCCCGGCACCGCCGGCCAGTCCGGCCCGCAGCAGGGTACGGCGGTCGAACGGGTTCATCGAAATCCTCCTGGGAAGTACGGCGTTCCCAAGAGGTCTATCGATGGAATGTGGCGAGATCCACCGGATCAGGTGACCAGCACACGAACCGGCCGATAACCCGCGGCTGATCGACCGGGATCAGCCCAGGTCGGGGAACCAGAGCTTGATCTCGCGGGCCGCGCTCTCCGGGGAGTCCGAGGCGTGCACCAAATTCTCCCGGTTGGACAGCGCCAGGTCACCGCGAATGGTGCCGGCTGCCGCCTTGCGCCCGTCGGTGGTGCCGATCAGCGCACGCACCACCTCGATCGCCTGGTCACCGGCGAGCACCAGGGCGACCAGCGGCCCGCTGGTCATAAACTCCTTCAGCGGCGGGTAGAACGGCTTGTCCACATGGTCGGCGTAGTGCGCGCCGGCCAGCTCCTCGTCCATCCGGCGCGACTGCAGGGTGACCAGGTGCAGTCCTTTACGCTCGAACCGGCCGAGGATCTCGCCGACCAAGCCGCGCCGGACCGCGTCCGGCTTGATCAACACGAGGGTACGTTCGACATCGGTGGGGCTGGACACGCTGGCTCCTTATCGACGGACCGGCACCGCTCCCCTGCGGAGCGATCCGGTACGGACTGGCGCTGCCAGCCTAGTGGGTGCACGCCGCCCCGCGCGTCATGATGGAGGGCCAGGGGACGGACGAGGACCGGCGGCTACCGACGCCACCGGTCGCGGCTCTTCCATCCTCGCCGGGCCCGGCCTAGCCTGGCCTTGACGCAGGGAGGTCTACTGTGGCGAACGGCCATCGATCGGTTTCCACCGCCCGCAAGCTCATCGCGACGGTGCTGGGCACTTTCGCCACGTTCATCATCCTCTTCGGCGCCGGCATGACCAGCTGGGCGATCGCCGCGCTGGGCGTGGCGCTGCTGGTGCTCGCGGTCAGCCTGGTGCTGATCACCGCGTTTCCCGGCGCTGAGCGCGCCTGGGTGGCCGGCATCGCTCACGTCCGCAGCGTTTCCGAGCCACCGGCCTCCTCCACCTACGGCCGCTGCGAACTGCAGATTCTGGTGGACGCGCCGGGCGTACCGCCCCGGTCGGTCAAGGTCCGCGACCCCCGGGTGCCGGTGGCGAAGTGGCCCGACCCTGGCGCCACGCTGCCGATCATGGTCGCCATCGACGACCAACGCCACGTACGGATCATCTGGGACGACGTGCTGACCCACGCCGAAGCCGCCGCAGAGCGGGCCGACCTGCCGCCGGAGTTCGACGAGCCCGACTTCAGCACTCTCGACGACGACCTGCTCGACGTGGATGAGGAGCCGCCGTGGGCGCGGCGACGCTCCGACGGCCTGTTCCTCGACCCGGACACCGCCCAGACCGCCGATCTCGGCGCGGGGCTGCGCGACGATCCGGCCGAGCCTGCCGGTCCGGCCGTCGACCCGCGTCAGCGTCGACGCGACCCGGCGGAAAATCCCCGGCCGGACTTCACCACCCCGGGGTTCGACCCCGACATCGAACAGTCCGAGCCGGCGGTTCCGGGCCGGGTCGACGCCCCCGGCAAGGTCGACGACCCCGTCGTGATGAGCCAGTCACCGGGGGGCCACAAGGTGGTGGACGGCACCGTGGTGGACCCGCAGCCGGTGCCGCTGCCGCGCAGTGCCCGGCCACGGCCGTACTCCCCACCCGCCGAGTCGGAGGCCGGCACGGTCGCCGCCGGAGCGGACCGGGGCCGGGCCGCCGCCGAGGCCCGCGCCGAGTCGCCGACCGTCACCGGGACGGCGCTGGCCGACCAGCCCGACCAGGACGCAGACGACCCCGACCGCGGGTCGGTGACCGACCCGGACGGCCCGCTCGCCGACCTGGCCGCCGCCGGCCCGGTGACCGGCCCCAACACCCTGGCCGGCGAACCGGGCGACGACCACGGGCCGATCCACGGCGTCGGACTGACCCTGCTCGTCGCGGACCTCGACCGGTCGGTCGGGTTCTACCGCGACATGCTCGGCTTCTTCGAGATCGACGGCGGGGACGGCAACGCGGTGCTCGCCTCCGGGCAGACCCGCCTGGTGCTGCGGTCGGTGCCCGAGGTCGCCCCGGTCAACCGTCGGCTCATGCACCTCAACCTCGAAGTCGACGGCCTGCAACGGATGCACGACGAACTCAAGGCCAAAGGGGTGCGGTTCACCTACGCGCCCCGGGCGGTCAACCGTGGTGCCCGGCTGGAGCTGTGGGCGGCTGCTTTCCGCGACCCGGACGGCCACGGTATCGCCATCATCGAGTGGCGTGACCGTGACCAGCCGACGTCCGACACCGACGCACCGCAGTGACCCCGGCGCCAGTTGTGGTCAGCTGAGAATGACCCGCCGGACGTGCCACACGTACGCCCAGACGACGCCGAACAGCACCCCCACCACCAGCAGTGACCAGTGCAGCAGGCCGGCGAGCAGGACCAGCCCTTGCAGCACCGTGCCGGCGTACCAGGCCCAGCCGCGCCGCAACAGGCCGGCGAGCAGCACTGCGCCGACGGCGAGGACGGCGCTGGCCACCATCGCCGCCGGGCCGGAACCGTCGCCCAGCATCCGGATCGGCTGGATCGCGAGCACCAGCACCAACGCTTCCAGGCCGAGGGTCGCCGCGCCGAGCCCGCGCACGGCGGCCGGCGGGTTGCGCAACCCGGACCGACGCGGCGGCGGTCCGGCCGGGTCGTCGGTCGTCGGGTCGCCGGTCACCGGGTCAGCAGCCGGCGTGCGTCGGCCACCGTCACCACCGATCCGGTGATCAGGACCCCCACCCCGCTGAGCTCCCCGTCGAGGTCAGCCTCGGCCAGCTCCACCGCCGCCTCGATCGCGTCCGGCATCTGCTGGGTCACCCGTACCCGGTCCACGCCGAACGCCTCGACCGCGAGACCGGCCAACTGACCGACCGGCATCGCCCGCGGCGACGTGTTGCCGGTCACCACCAGTGCGTCCGCCACCGGCTCCAGCAGATCCAGCAGCGCCTCGGCGTCCTTGTCGGCCAGCACGGCGAGTACCACCACGAGCCGCCGGAACGCGAACTCCTCCTGCACCGCAGTGACCGTGGCCGCCATTCCGTGCGGGTTGTGGGCGCCGTCGAGCAGGATCGTCGGCGCGCTGCGTACCCGCTCCAGCCGGCCCGGTGACGTCACCCCGGCGAAGCCCTGCCGGACCGGCTCAGCGTCCAACGTCCGACCCGGTCCGGCACCGAGGAACGCCTCCACCGCTGCCAGCGCCAACGCCGCGTTCTGCGCCTGATGCGCCCCGTGCAGCGGCAGGAACACCTCGTCGTAGCGGCCGCCGAGCCCCTGCAACGTGAGCATCTGCCCGCCGACCGCGACCGCGCGGTGGACCACACCGAACTCGCCGCCCTCCCGAGCGATGGTGGCCCCCACCTCGGCGCACCGGTCCAGGATCGGCCCGGCCGCCTCCTCCGGCTGCACCGCGGTGACCACCGTCGACCCGGCGTGCACGATGCCGGCCTTGGCCCAGGCGATGTCGGTGAGGGTGTCGCCCAGCCACTCGGTGTGATCCAGACCAATCGGAGTGATCACGCAGACACCGGCGGACAACACGTTGGTGGCGTCCTCGGCGCCACCCAGCCCGACCTCCACCACCGCCACGTCGACCGGGGCGTCGGCGAACGTCGCGAACGCCAACGCGGTCGTCATGTCGAAGTACGTCAACGGCTCCGCCGCCTGCTTGTCGACCAGCTCGGCCAACGGCGCGACCTCCCGGTACACGGCGGCGAACCGCTCCTCGCTGACCGGTTCACCGTCCAGGCTGGTCCGCTCCCGCACCGTCTCCAGATGCGGGCTGGTGTAGCGGCCGGTGTGCAGCCCGAAGGCCCGCAGCAGCGAGTCGATCATCCGCGCGGTCGAGGTTTTGCCGTTGGTCCCGGTCAGGTGAATCGACGGGTACGCCCGCTGCGGGCTGCCCAGCAGGTCCAGCAGCTGGCCGATCCGGTCCAGGTCAAACACCATCCGGGTGAAGCCCCGGTCGGCGAGCTCCTGCTCGACCCGCGCAAACTCGCCACCCGGCCGCTGCTTCGCGCCGCCGGTGGCTCCGGGTCGCCGTACCGTCACGACTGCCCACCGTCAGCAGCCGGCAGCGCGGCGAGCGCTCCGGCGATGCGGGCCAGCTCCGCCTCGGCCACTGCCAACCGAGTACGGATCTTGTCCACCACCAGGGGCGGTGCCTTGTCGACGAACGCGCTGTTGCCCAGCTTGGCCCGGCACTGCTCGGCTTCCCGCTCGGCCGCCGCCCGGTCCTTGGTCAACCGGGCGCGTTCAGCCGCCACGTCGATCGAACCGCGGGTGTCGAACTCGACACCGACCTGTGCGGTCACGGCAAGCTTCGCGGTAGCCGAGAACTCAACGGCCGGCTCGTCCAGCCGGGTCAGCGACCGGATCAGCGGCTCGTGCCCGCCGACGCCTGCATCGGCCAGACCGGTCAGCCGGGCGCTGACCCGTTGGGTCGGCCGCAGCCCCTGGTCCGACCGGAACCGGCGGACCTCGGTGACCACCCGCTGCACCACGGCCAGCTCCGCCTCCGCCGCCGGATCGTGCCACGCTGGATCGGCGACCGGCCAGGAAGCCACCATCAGGCTGCCGGCCGCCGGCTGGCCCGACCCGGCCAGCGCCGACCACAACTCGTCGGTGACGAACGGAGTAACCGGGTGGAGCAGCCGCAGCAGCTGGTCGAGCACGTGGCCGAGCACCCGGCGGGTCCGGTCGGCGGCCTCCCCGCCAGCGCCCAGCACCGGCTTGCTCAGCTCCAGATACCAGTCGCAGACGTCGTCCCAGGCGAAGTGGTAGAGCGTGTCACACGCCTTGGCCAGCTCGAACGCCTCGAACTGCTGGTCGACCTGGGCCGTCACCTCCTGCAGCCGCGACATGATCCACCGGTCGGTCATGCCCAGATCCGCCGGGTCGGGCAGGTCACCGGTCAGGTGCGCGCCGTTGAGCAGCGCGAACCGGGTCGCGTTCCACAGTTTGTTGCAGAAGTTGCGCGAGCCCTGGCACCACTCCTCGCTGACCGGCACGTCGGCACCCGGGTTGGCACCGCGGACCAGGGTGAAGCGGGTCGCGTCGGCACCGAACCGGTCGATCCAGTCCAACGGGTCGACGACGTTGCCGAACGACTTCGACATCTTCTTGCCGAACTGGTCGCGGACCATGCCGTGCAGGGCCACCACGTCGAACGGCGGCCGGCCGTCCATCGCGTACAGCCCGAACATCATCATCCGGGCCACCCAGAAGAACAGGATGTCGTAACCGGTCACCAACACGCTGGTCGGGTAGAAGGTCCGCAGGTCGTCGGTCTGGTCCGGCCAGCCGAGCGTGGAGAACGGCCACAGCGCGCTGGAGAACCAGGTGTCGAGGACGTCCTCGTCCTGCCGCCAGCCGGCACCGGCCGGCGGCTGCTCGTCGGGGCCGACGCAGACGACCTCGCCGGCCGGGCCGTACCAGACCGGAATTCGGTGCCCCCACCACAGCTGCCGGGAGATGCACCAGTCGTGCATGTTGTCGACCCAGGCGAAGTAGCGTGCGGCCAGCTCTGGCGGCTCAACCCGGGTCCGACCGTCACGCACCGCGTCCCCGGCGGCCTTCGCCAACGGGCCGGTCCGGACGAACCACTGCAACGACAGCCGCGGTTCGACCGTGGTCCGGCACCGCGAACAGTGACCGACCGCGTGCACGTACGGCCGCTTCTCGGCCACCACCCGACCTTCGGCCCGCAACGCCGCGACGATCGCCGGCCGCGCCTCGAACCGGTCGAGTCCTTCGAACGGTCCGGCGGCCGTGACTACCGCCCGCTCGTCGAGGATGGTCAGACTCGGCAGCCCGTGCCGTTGGCCGATCTCGAAGTCGTTGGGGTCGTGCGCCGGGGTCACCTTCACCGCGCCCGTGCCGAACGTCGGATCGACGTGCGCGTCCGCGACGATCGGGATCCGCCGACCGGTCAACGGCAGCTCGACCTCGGTGCCGACGAGATGCCGGTAGCGGTCGTCGTCCGGGTGCACCGCGACTGCGGTGTCGCCCAGCATCGTCTCGACCCGGGTGGTGGCCACCACGATTGACGCGTCGCCCTCGCCGTACCGGATGGAGACCAGCTCGCCGTCGTCGTCGCTGTGTTCCACCTCGATGTCGGACAGGGCGGTCCGGCACCGCGGGCACCAGTTGATGATGCGCTCGGCGCGATAGATCAGCTCGTCGTCGTAGAGACGCTTGAAGATGGTCTGCACCGCCCGGGACAGGCCCTCGTCCATCGTGAAACGTTCCCGGTCCCAGTCGACCGAGTCACCGAGACGGCGCATCTGCCCGAGGATGGTGCCGCCCGACTCCGTTTTCCACTGCCAGACCCGGTCGATGAACTGTTCCCGGCCAAGGTCGTGCCGGGACAGCCCTTCGGCGGCGAGTTGTCGCTCCACGACGTTCTGGGTGGCGATCCCGGCATGGTCCATGCCGGGCAACCAGAGCGCCTCGAAGCCCTGCATCCGCTTGCGTCGGATCAGCGTGTCCTGGATCGAGTGGTCGAGTGCGTGCCCGACGTGCAGCGACCCCGTGACGTTCGGCGGCGGCACCACGATGGTGAAGGGCGGCTTCCCGGTACCCGCGTCGGCCCGGAAGTAACCTTCGGCTACCCACCACTCGTACCGCCGCTGTTCGACCTCACCCGGAGCGTACTGGGCCGGCAACATAGGGGCTGCGTCGTGTTGGGGTTGCGGAGTCTCGGTCACCCATCGAGTTTACGGAGCCCCCGCACCCGAATTCACGCAGGCCCGACCGCGGCAGGCCAGCTGTCTCGGGCCGCTTTGACGGGGCCGACGGGCGGCACCCACCGCTCGGCGGACTCGGTGACGTACGGTGTCGGGCATGGTCGACGACATACTCGGCGGACGACGGTCGGCTCACCAGGAACCGGTCGACGTTACCCCGGACGCCCAGCCGACGCCGGGCGACGGAGAGAGCCGCGGCCGAGGTGCCCGGGTCGGGCGCGGCCGGCGCGTCGTCGTCATCGGCTCACTTGCCACGATCGGTGTGCTGGGCGTCGGTCTGCTCGGTTCGACCGGCTTGCGCATCGTCGCGCAGAAGGATGCCAGCCTGAGCGCCCCGGACAAGGCGGCCGGGCTGGTCCGCGACGACGGAGAACAGGCCAGGAGTACGGCCGACTACCTGCACAGCGCCTTCGCCGCCGGAATCGACCTGGACCACAGCACGGCTGCCGTCTACCGGGACCCGTCGGCGGCGGACCGCAGCGTTCTGGTCTTCGGTGGCACCGCTCTGCTCTGGTCACCCGAGCACGACCTGGACGCGCTGCTGAAGATCGTCGGTGACGAGGAGGGTTCGGTGACCGGCGTTTACCAGGTGCCGCCCGGGACGTACGGCGGGGTGATGAAGTGCGGCAGCACGCCTACCGGTGACCAGGAGATGCCGGTATGCGGTTGGGCGGACCACGGGAGCATCGCGGTGGCGCTGTTCCCGGGGCGTACCGTCGCCGAGTCGGCCGCGCTGCTCGCGGACCTGCGGATGGACCTTCAGCAGCGGGACTGACGTCCGGTCGACGGTGTACTGCACGGTCGGCACGGGGTCGTTGCACAGGGCGGTCTTCCGAGGGATTTCCCCTGGAAAACACTTGTGGGCCACCCGTACGGGTGGCCCACAAGTAAAGATGTCCGGCGGTGACCTACTCTCCCACACCCTCACGAGTGCAGTACCATCGGCGC